>NZ_JAVRHP010000050.1:0-25150 GCF_031846505.1 Autumnicola edwardsiae | reverse complement strand
TCTGTCTCCAAATATTCTGATTTTCGTACTACGTTTTTTACAACTTCATCCAATTCTTGTGCAGAATGCTCCAGGTAATCAAGAATCTCCTCCTGATCCTGCTTATTTTTTGCTTCCGGAAGGAGTTCTACAAGACTCATAATTCTGCTTAATGGTGCCCGTACCTTATGGGATTGAATCCAGGTGATATCCTTTAAAAGCTTATTTTGAAGCTGGATCTCCTGAATCATTTCCTTAGAACGGGTAATATCCCTAACAGCTCCAACTATGCGCACGGCTTCTTTTTCTTTATTGCGCACAATAAATGCTTTGTCGGAAACATGGGCCAGCTTGCCATTGGCTTTAATAAACCTGTAGTGCATCGCCCATTTCTTCCTTTTCTTGCTTTTTAGCGCTTTGTAAAGAGATTTTCTCACTTCTTCCCTGTCTTCAGGATGAATATTACTGAACCAGAAATCCTGTGAAGTAGTGGTGGAAGAAGATTTGAAACCAAAGACTTTATAAAAGCTCTTTCCGCGAACTGTGATATCGGTAATAAGATCCCAATCCCATATCATTTCTTCTGTAGCCTTCATGGCCTTCTTAAAACGGTTATTACTAATATGTATCTGGAGTTCTTTTTCTTTCTTCTCGTTAATATCCTGAATAATACCTTCCAGTCGCAAAGGTCGGTTTTGCTCGTCTGTAATTAGTTTAACACGCTGTAAAACCCACTTTACTCTGCCGTTAGGGGCAATGATGCGGTGCTCGAAGTCCTGAAAATGATCTTTTGGTATAGTTTTTTCGAGAAAATGCCGGTCATCAGGATGAAATAGGTTAGTGACATTTTCCAGGCTTGGAATAAATTCTCCCGGCGTGCGCCCCAGGATCTTATATACTTCTGCAGTCCATTGAAATTCATGACACCTTATTTCCCGGCTCCAGT
The DNA here is from genome assembly GCF_031846505.1 of Autumnicola edwardsiae. Classification (NCBI taxonomy): domain Bacteria; kingdom Pseudomonadati; phylum Bacteroidota; class Flavobacteriia; order Flavobacteriales; family Flavobacteriaceae; genus Autumnicola; species Autumnicola edwardsiae. The sequence continues at coordinate 24,225 of NZ_JAVRHP010000050.1, read as the reverse complement.
AGCCGAGTTTCGCTATTTTCTGAGCATATTTTAATCTTTGGGTACTTTCCAGGAGCTGCAGGGCAGAGCGCTTGGAAGGGGTGATGTTTTTACCTACGGCATAAACAAGCCCTTCTCCGGGAACAGGGGATGAGGTCCAGGAAATCCATACTATGCTGCGGTTCTTATGAAAGTACTTTGCTTCAAAAGAAGTCATTCCGCCTTCTTGAAGCTTTTCTAATTCTTTTTTTGCAGCTTCACGATATTCAGGATGAATAATTTTCATGTAGGGTATACTGTAAATTTCTTTTTCAGTATACCCAAGGCTCCTTGTAAATGCAGGGTTAACCCTCTTAAAGTAACCATCCAGGCCAACAATGCAAAGCAAATCGTTGGAGAGGTTGAAAAAATTGTTTAGTTCATCTTCTTTTTTCCTGTGTAAGATAGCCAGGCCTATTTCTTCATTTATGGCTTCTAGTATTTCCCTGAATTTCTGTGTATTTTCCTGACTTGTTTGGCTAAAAAATGCAAAAACTCCAATTATTTCTTCCTCACTTTTCAGGGGGATTCCATAGGCTCGTGTAAAATCTTTGTTCTTTCTTTCTAAAAGCTCTAGGTGATTTCTGTCCCAGGACTGAAGCGTCTTTTTTTTCCATGTTTCCCCCGGGAGGCCTTCCCCCTTAAGAAAAACCTTATGTTCTTTGTTGCTCTTAACAAATTGTTCCCCCAGAGTAGTCGTGGTTTTTTGACTAATAAGATTGAGCTGCTTATCATCTATAGAAGTAAGCCATAGCTCAGCCAAATCTACTTCAAAATAATTGGTGAGGCGTTCCAGCATTTTGCCAAGGCCTTTCTTAAAGCTGGCCGAGTTATGAATGTCTTTTTGGATTCCAGCGATAAGAGATTTTTGTTCCTCCCGGTTTTTTTCCTCACTTAGATCGTGAAGAGCGCCCACAATTCTTTTTGCTTTACCTTTTTTGTTCCGTAAAATAGTAGCACGATTTTCTACAGCAGCCAGGGAGCCATCAACTCTAAAATACCTGTAATTTGCTTTCCAGTCCTCTTTATTAGTATCTTCTAAAGCTTTGCGCAGGCTTGAAACCACGGCCTCTACATCTTCGGGATGAATCGGTTTGTAAGATAAAGGATTATCTAAATCCAAGGTGTTGTGGGTGGCTTCATACCCAAAGATCTTTTTGTATCCTTCACCCCAGTGTATTTCTTTGCTTATAAGGTTATAATCCCATAAGGCATCGTTAGTGGCCTTGTTCGCAAGGCGATAACGTTCATTGGCTTTTTGCAACTCTTTTTTATGCAAAAATTGGGTAGTTATATCTTTAGAATTTACCACAATACCTTGTATAGCAGGATCGTCCTGTAAATCTGTAGCCATTGACTGTAGCCATCGGTATTCCCCTTTTTTGCTCATAAAACGAAACGGAGGAGTCTTTACCTGTTTCTGATGATCAAGTTCTGCAAATTTTTTCTGTACTAAATCGACATCGTTAGGATGTATAAAGTCAAAAACAGTTTTTTGCAGATACTCTTCTACAGAGTAACCTAAAATCTTTTCTGCACTGGCACTCGCGAAAGTAATGGCTGCGTTCTTATCCAAAATTGTCATAATATCAGATGCTTCCTGAACGAGAGCTTCAAACCGTCTGTTGTAATTATTGATTTTACTTTGTTGCTTCAGCCTTTCAGTGATGTCAATAAGTACACCATCTATAAATAAAAGTTCTCCTGTAGAAGAAAAGATGCCGGAGCCGCGGTCCTGTACCCATACAATTTCACCATCAGCTCTTACTATTCTGTATTCCGCGAAAAAAGGTTTGTTCTTCTTTACCTGTTCAAAAGCCTTATATGTCAGGTTTAAATCGTCAGGATGAATAATACTGGCAAAACTTCTTTTTTTATTGTCTATAAAGTCTACAATTGGGTATCCGGTTATTGTTTCAACCTTAGAACTCAAATATTTTATCGTCCAGTCTTTATCTGGTAAACAACGGTAAGCAATGCCTGGAAAGTTGTTCATAAATACCCTGAAATCTTTTTCAACCTTTTCTTCTCTTTGCGGTTTTTTAGCTGAATTTTCTATAGTCTGAAGAATATAAATCACTTTCTCATTATCGTCCAGGATGGGTTGATGTGTGACCTTAAGGCAAGGGGCCTCAGAATCACTTTCTTCTTCTGAATGTTTAAATGGAGGGCATACTAACGTTTCCGGCGAAGCTGATTGTAAAACTTTCTCCAGGGACGGAAAGATAACCTGTTGATGTTCGACTTTAAAAAAGTTCAGGTCTTTTACCGGGCTTTCGCCGTTTAAATAGTTTTCGCCTGAGATAATATAACTGCCAGTAATTTCATAATACCTGTGATTTGCCAGATGAATGGTTAAATTATTGGGATCAATGACAGCAGAGGCAAGTGGGAAGAGTTCGAAGACAGTCTTCAGTTCTTTTAAAGTCATATAAGTTCAGGTCGTTTTAGGGATACGATCCTAGTTTCTAACTATATTCTAGAGCTACACGTTTTAGCAAATAATTAACAAAGTATAAAATTTCCATGAGTTCTCAATCATTGCGTTTTAAAAATTAAGTTGAAGAGCTACTAGTTTGCAAATGAAAAATGCCGGATAGAATTAGTAAAACAAAAAAAGCAGCTCCTTAAAGGAGCTGCTTTCTCATTATCAGTATTTTATCTTAATCCTTGGAGAAGAGGGAAACATAACTTGCTCCCTCAAGTTCAAAATTCACTTCTCCATTTTTAACCTCTACGGTCTTTGTTTTTTTGTAGGAATTTTCTTTATTAGTAAGATAGATTTCCATGTTGTTTACACTATCCGGCAGACCGGTTAGTTTTACGTTTCTTGTGGCTCCTTTGTTTACCAAATGTATTGCATAGGATCCTTTGCTTTTGTCACCAAATGCGGCTGCCGTAACTGCTTCCTTGTCCTTATTTATTGGAATAGCAAAAAGTCCCTTTGGAGTGGAACCTAACTGTTCAAGATTATAAAAACGTTGAGTTGGATAAAGTTCATCCTCATCATTTCCAAAAATTCCGCCTCCGGAAAGTGGAGAGTAATCTGCAGTGAGTTGCCATTGTAAAATAGTTAAAGGTGTGGCAGTTCTTAGGATTTTAAGGTAAACATCAATTTCGTCCAGGGCATAGGTGGGTTCTTCAAAAATTTGCGGATAACGCCATGCTCCGGCGTCTATACTTCCCTCACCTACAAAAAGTGGTGCATTTACCCGATTGGAAATATCTGCCCATTTTATAAGGTTTTCCCTCGTCCAACCTCTCCAGGAGTGGAAAGACACTCCTCCAATAAAGGGTATGGCTTCAGGATCTGTAGAGGCAAGGGTAGTAAAATCCCAGCCATTTGCATCTGCCGTGTCTCCCAGGAGAAATTTTGTCTCAAGACCTTCAGAACGGAATTTTTTTCCCAGTTCCTTGATCAGTTCATTATGCTCTTCTGCAGTTTGCCTTACATCTATTCCTAAATCAGATTCGTTAAAAGAGAACATTACTGTCTTTACTCCGTACTCTTCTTTCAGGAATTTTATGTAGGAGGTAAGGGAGTTGTAGATTTTTTCTTCTTTGGAAAGATCAAGAGAGTTCCCCATAGTACCATCGGGATGCTTCCCTTTAAAGGGTTCTCCAATAATAGCCCAGTTGGGTGCAAACCACGCGGCAAGAATTACAGGAATACCTTTTTTGTCCAGGCGTTGCGCCATTTCCATAGCTTCCTTTACTTTTGGATGGAGATTGCCTTTCCTGGCCTCTTCCAAAGGATCTTCATTTTCGTTTTGATGCCATTCCCTCCAGGGCATTTCCACACGGGACCAGGAAACCCTTAGATTTTCAAGGCTATAGTCAATTACCTGAGGATCTGTTTCGGGGTTCTGAAGCCTGAAATTCCCTCCAATTCCGTCAAACTTATCTCCTTCCTGGTCTGGATATACTTTCAGGTTTAGAGGTGAGGTATCAATTTCCCCGGTTGCTTTAATGGTAAAGGTATTTGCATAGGTCTTACCGGCTTCTACCTCGCCGGAAGCCAGAACAAAATTTAACCTGATCTCCGGGTTTAAAGAATCTTCAGTTTTAATAATAACTTCAGTAGGTTCCGTAAAATTGATTTCGATTTTCCTTGTTGGCGACTCTACAATAATACCTTTTGCAGGTGCTTTGTATCCTGCATCAGAAAAGTTGGAACGGATATCACGGAGACCAATTTTATCAGGAGAAATAAGTCTGAATTCTGTTTCTGTTCCAAATTCTTCGGGAAGATCTACGGTGAAGTATGCACCTTTTATTAGAGTATCTGTTGGAGAGCTGAAGCTAACTTCCACTTGGGCTTCGCCTTTACCGGTGGATTCTATATAGTTGGTCCATTTTATGTCCCGCATTTCGTAGGAGAATTGCTTTTCCTGCCCATCTCTTTTAAAATCTATGGTTTGTCCTTCTTTTCGGGTACGCCAGGTGCGGTCGTTTTTATTAACTATGGCCAGGCTGGTACTAAATTCCATTAACTGGTTGTCCACCCGTATTCCTGTCATATTCCCCCAGGTGGTAAATTCGGCCTGTGCACTGGTTTGTTTTGATACCAGCAGCATGGTAACCAGGATCATTGCCGGTAAAATGTTTCTGATAAGGCTAGTCTTCGATTTCAACTTCATCTCTTGTAATTGTTTTGGGATAATTAAAAATTTCTTTTACTCTTTCAGGCGAATTTGCCGTTTCTAACCAATTAGACCAAACCATAAACCATGACCATTTTGGTTGTTGCTCCAAAATGGCAATTTTCGGCAATTGTCCTACCTCTCCTAGGGCAATAGGTTTACCTTCAGCTAAATCCAGCAATTCCTGGTAATCTTTCTGTTCGTAATCGAAGTGATAGACATCTGTAGCAAGAATATCCACATATTCATGGCCGGGATAAAATTCATTATAAGGAAAAGCTTCATCCTGCGGAATATCCCTCGGTCCATTGGCATTCCAGACCCAGATAAGATTGTTTAATTGATGATGATTGACCATGCGATCGTACAACATCTTCCAAAGTTCTTTAAAACCCTTTTCGCCTTTTTTATCTCCCCACCAGAACCATACACCATTCATTTCATGATAAGGTCTCCAGAGAACAGGAATGTTTTCTTCCTGAAGTTCTTTTAAAGATTCTGCAACCACGTCTACCTGGTCCTGCCAACGCTTGTTGAGCGGAGTTCCAGGAGTAACAAGTTGCTCCCAGTCTCTATCAGAAAGCTCGGCCTGTACACTAGTGCTCCAGTCAAAAGGAGGATTGTCTGTAGGCCTGCCAACGTGCCACATAAGAGTGATAATTGCACCTTCTTCATGTTTTTTCTTAGCCGCTTCCACAATCCTGTCACCCGGATTTTCTTCCCGGTTCCAATAGAAATCTGTTCCCCAAACAGCGGGATAATTACCTGAAATTTCTTCAGCTAAATTATAATAGCTTTCCGGCTCTTCATTGTAGCTGTGCTGTCCCGAAAGTACTCTATCCCCAAGGGAGTAGATGTAGCCCAACAACTGTTTGGCTTCTTTGGTGGCGTTTTTATTTACCGGATTTTGTGATAAGCAATTTCCGGTAACAAGGAGCACCAATATTAAGATCAATTTTTTCATTTTTAATTTTATTGTTGATTAAGAAGTTTATCTGCAGCGATTATCAGAAATAGATAATCTGTGGTTCCACCTCCCAATACGTATTCTGTTTGTTGCCATAGGAAAGGCCACTCTAAAAGTTCTGGAAAATCTGGACGTATTAGTGCTGTACCAGATCCTATCCCGCCCGGGGTAAAAGAGAAATCTCCGCGGTTTATTCCGTAAGCCTGTGTTAAAGATCGCGAACCTACTCCTGAAGCAAAGGAAGAGGTGTTAACCCCCGGATGAACTCCCAGCACAAAATTCATAGCGTGAAGCATATAATCTTTTGGGAAAATATCAGGAAAACCGGTATGTAAGAAATACTGTCTTACTCCAAAATTCTGGATACCCCAACCTGCTCCCCAGATATCGGGTTCATATGGCAAACCATATGGAGTTTTTCGTTCTCTTTCCTGTACTACACTTAAATACTCCTTAACAGCATCACGTACTTCTTTTTTAAATCTCTTATTATCGATTTGAGGGAGTGCGCGTCCTACAATCCAACCGGTCCTTTCTATATTCTCAGTAATAAGTTGTCTGTTTTCAACTATAAAATCGGCATATTTTTGATCTCCGGTGGTTTGTAGAAGTTCTACAGCCAGTTCAATCTTGTTTAGCGGATTGTCGGTTTCAGTAATATTCCAAACCTCTTCAGCAATTTCCCGGCTGTCCTGCGCCAGTTCAGGGTTATAGTCTTTTAGGGCTCGTGCAGTTGCAGCCAATCCTGCCGCTGCGCCAAGTTCCCTTCTCGGGTTATCTTCTGTGAAAACCCAACGGTCATCCTGGTCTCTCGGCCGTCCCCAGTCAACATTTTCTGTGGTATTTTCCTGACCAAAAGCTTCGTCAAAAGGTTCGCCGTCTGAATGGTTTACAGGATCTCCAAGCAAAATGTACTGGTCCAGGGATGGAACGATAATTCCCCTGTAGAAGCGACCAAGGGCTTTGTAACCTCCTACAACAGATAGTGCACCATGTTCAATTTGCTGTAGAATATCAGCTTTCCCGTCGGGCTGAAGAATATCTACAGTTTTGGTGTCCTGATCTATACTTGTGTTGTCGTATTCTATATTGAAAAGTTCATAAATATGCGATAACCCCTGAATGGTAGAAGCCTGGGATTCTACACGTAAATCGAAGTCACCTGCATCATGCCAGCCTCCAAGATTGAGACCCGGTACAAATTTGCCTGGCGCATAATCTGTGAGGGTTTCACTGCCCTGGATGTAACCGTCAAAATGGTTATGATCTGTAGGGGCCATACGGGCATCATCAAGGTGGCACCGGCCGTGCCAAATCTTATAGCGATCGTTTACGAGCATATGACACATCTGCACAGGAAGAAAATATTCTAAGGTTGGCTGCCATACGTTTCTTTTATATACGTTTTCTGAAATCTTAAACGGTTCTGTTTTATAGTCGCCGTACTTTACCTGATACATTCCCGGCTCTTCAACATCGGTGAAATCTAACTGGTAATAATTATACCTTAAGAAATTACCCCATTCTGAAGGGTTTTCTAATTTAACTGCAGTAGTTCCTCCATCTTCGTTAATACGAAGTAATTGAGCTTGTTGTACATTTTTGTCATTTTTATCAGTTTCAATCACTGCCACCTTTTGCTGGGCAGGGTGATAACCTACCTGCGAAACCTGCACGACCGGGCTGTAAGTAAAATCTTCTACCGCATTTGGTGTCACTAACCATTCTATGGCATTATCTGTCACATCTGCAGGTACAAGTGATCTTACAATAAACCAACCGTTGCTGTGCATTGCACGTCCATCCAGTAGTTGCAGTTCATTGTCTTTTAAATTTTCAATCTTCAGGGTTTGCTTTTCATCTTCAGGAACAATAACAAGCTCATTGCCTGTAGCCATTGGTTCCAGCTCAAACTCTCCATCTTCATTGTAAAATCCCGGTCCGTTTGCCTGAAGGTTAAATATTCCGAATTCATCATTCATATAATATGATTTTCCGAAGAGGATCCCCGGAAATAATTCGATATTCATGCCTACTTTGCCCACCCATTCTTCAGGGAGAGGCTGCTCCAGGTCTACAACGATCCTGAAAGATTTTCCTTCAGGTATAATTCTCAGGTCGTATTCCATATTAAGATCTGGATATTCAATAGGATTAAAGCCCTTTCTGTTTTTGGAAGGATCGGGGTAACTCATGTGCACACTAATCTCATTATTCCCACGATCTACCTGCCTTTCTCCAACTTTAGGTACTGGTTGCCATTGCCCGGGGGTTGGCTCCAGCCTAAGGTCACCATTTGTAGCAACTCTAATCCCGTTTTGGATAATACCAACACCGCCCTGATGGCTTTCCGGATAAAAATCGTGCGCCAGCATAACGTTTGCGCCGCGCATTTCAAGATATTCCTGCTCGTTAATGGTAAAAACCTGGGAAGAATCACTTACTTGTTGAGCATAAGTGCTTAAAAAACAAAGACAAATTAGACTTTGTAAAACTGTTTTCATATTTCTAAAATTTAATGAATAAAACTATGGTAATGGCTAATGGTATGCTTAATACTTTTTTATCATTTTCGTATAGGATATGATCAGAGGCATAAATAATATCCTTATTATCCTATCTTTATTCTGAAAAAATGAAATATATGAAATTTACGGCTTTTTTTGTTGTGGCACTACTATCAATTTCAACTTGTGCCGCTCAGGAACAGGACAAAAAAGGAAATGATGAGCGCCTGATTAAAGGACTACGTTATGCGGCAAAAGAACAGCTTCTTGAAAAGTGGTACCCTTTAACTCTGGACAAGGAAGATGGTGGGTACTACAGTGAGATCACTCATGATTTTAAAGTGGGGGAGGAGCATAATAAAATGATAGTAACACAGGCACGACATGTATGGACGAATGCCAGAGCTTCGGAAATTTTTGCAGAAAAGGACAAATATTTAGAATATGCCAGGCATGGTTTTGAGTTTCTAAGGGATGTAATGTGGGATGCCGAAAATGGTGGTTTTTATCAATTGGTTACCAAGGCGGGAGAACCTATTTTACAACAAGGGCAGGAGAAAACGGCTTACGGTAATTCTTTCGCAATTTATGGACTCGCGGCTTATTACAGAGCTTCAGGTAATGAAGAAGCTTTAGAATTGGCAAAAAGAGCGTTCCATTGGCTGGAGGAGCATAGCCACGATCCTGAATATAAGGGTTATTACCAGTCTTTGAACCTGGATGGTACACCAATTAAGCGTACACCTGATTTTCCGTCGACTTCAGATGTTGGTTATAAAGATCAAAACAGTTCTATTCATTTACTCGAAGCTTTTACCGAATTGTACCAGGTTTGGCCGGACGAATTATTGGCAGAACGCCTGGAGGAGATGCTGGTGCTCATTCGGGACACGATCACCACAGAAAAAGGATATATGAACCTGTTTTTTGAACCCGACTGGACGCCGGTAAGTTTCAGAAACAAGTCCAGGGAAGAAATTCAGCAGCATTATTACCTGGATCACGTTTCTTTTGGGCATGATGTTGAAACTGCGTATTTGATGCTGGAAGCTACCCACGCCCTGGGGCTGGATGAAGAATTAACACTTCGGAAAGGGAAAAAAATGTTAGATCACGCCCTAAGTACAGGTTGGGATGAGGAAATTGGTGGTTTTTATGATGGTGGTTATTATTTTGAAGGTGCAACAGAATTGGAAATTATTAATGATGAAAAGAACTGGTGGTCGCAGGCTGAAGGTTTAAATACTTTATTAATTATGGAACATTATTTTCCTGAAGATGCTCTAGATTACAGAAAGTACTTTGATAAATTATGGGTTTACACTCAACTTTTCTTTATGGATGAGCTTTACGGCGGCTGGTATGAGTGGGGGCTGGATGCTCAACCCGAAGTATGGGATGATTCTAAGGGGCATATCTGGAAAGCCGCGTACCATAACTTTAGGGCACTTACCAATTGCTTTTTAAAATTAGAAGAGGGAGAATAAAAAAGAAAGGCGGTTCAAAAATGACCATTATCGTACTCTTAGTGCCGATAATTGTCTTTTTTGAACGGCCTCTTAAATAGTAATACCTGTGGGTGTTATTAACTCTTTTTGAGCCTTAATGTAAGCACATCGTGTGGTGCTACAGTAGCCTTTAATGTTTTTTTGGTGTTTTTGAGTTCTTTTTCATTCCAAATATCCTCTATACTGTAGGTAACTTCACTAAAATCTACTGCATAGTCGAAATGAGGATCTTCAATCTTCTTACTCTCCCAGTCAAAATTCACTTTTCCTGGCTCATCTGACCGATTGAGGAAAGTAACGGCCCATTCCCCATTGCTTAGAGGCTTGAACCATGTTTCCAGTCCGTCTTCCGAATTATATTTAAAAGCCTGAACACCCAGAGAATCCTGGTTTATAGCGATCATTTTCTCATTGGTAAGGATTTCTACTGTTTCCGGAGTCATATTTCGTACATCGTTACCGGCAATAAGGGGAGCGGCCAACATGCTCCACATGGTAAAATGGGCACGATCCTCACTTTGGCTCATTCCGTTACCAACTTCCATCATATCGGGATCATTCCAGTGACCGGGACCGGCATATTCTCTTAGCCCATCCTGCATATCCAGAATTCTAAGAACACCCCAGGAGGACCAGCTGCCGTGATCTTCTTCGCAATTCCAGCAGTTATAAATGTCGCCGGTAGTTCTCCACATATGGGCAACATCTTTTGCCCATTCCCAGGGCTGATTGTCTCCCCATTCACACATTGCAAAAAGAACAGGTCTGCCGGCGCTGTATAGTGCATCACGCATGGTACTGTAAGCTCCAATCGGGTTGATGTTTTCTGTATTGCACCAGTCGTATTTTAAATAATCAATACCCCATTCCGCGTACCGGATAGCGTCCTGATATTCATAGCCTCGGCTACCGGGTTCACCGGCACAAGTCTGCGTTCCTGCATCAGAATAAATTCCGATTTTGAGGCCTTTGGAATGTACATAATCTGCAAGGGCTTTCATACCGGAAGGGAATCGTTCAGGATCCACCTGGATAAAGCCTTTTTCGTCACGTTCCCCGTGCCAGCAATCGTCAATAATAACATATTCATAACCGGCTTCTTTCATCCCGCTTGACACTATGGCATCGGCTGTTTCTTTTATGAGGTCTTCATTAATGTCACAGGCGAAGGTATTCCATGTATTCCATCCCATAGGCGGAGTATCTGCCAATCCTTCGAATTTCTGTGAATAACCGCTCAAACCTATAAGGAGGCAGAGTAGTAGTGATATCTTATTCTTCATTTGGTTTTCTTTTAATTAATTGGGTATTTACTCTTTCATCTAAAAAATATTCCCTGTAAAAAAATGAATTTTACAGGGAATACTATTAAAAGCTGATCCTTTTTTATTAGTTGAATCCTATGTTATCAACGTAAATAGTATAAGAATCACTTACATTATTTTTAATTCTTATTTCGCCTAAAGAAGTATCAGTAAAAGAGGACAAAGGTAAACTATAGTCTGTCCATTCACCTTCCACTACCTGAACTTCTACTCCCGCATCACATCCACAAAGGGATACCAACAGGGTTTTAGTTCCGGAACCAGGAGCACCGTAAGCAGAGAAATTAAAAGTAGAATATCCTGAAAGGTCCGGTACAGGATCTGCACCACCTATTTGAAGGGCACCATAAGAATCTGCATCATATTCCAACTTAACAGCTGTAGTTCCATCCTGAACCTGTTCTGTGCTGGCCCAGGTGTAGGTGCCTCCCCAGCCATCCCAGGTATCGTTAAATCCAGATTCTGCACCCTCATCAAAATAGATGGGTAAAGCAAAACTTGGAGCGGCAGGAGCCTGTAGGTCAAAACCTATATCATCAAGATAAATAGTGCTGGCCGCATCTTCATTATTTTTAAACCTAATAGCACCTAATGATGTATCGGTAAAACTGCTAATTGGAATAGAATATGTGTTCCATTCTCCTTCGACTACCTGGATTTCCACCCCGGCATCACAGTCACATAACGATACTAAGACATTTGTAGTACCTGATCCTGCAGCGCCATAAGCAGAGAAATGGAAAGTGCTATATGAAGAAATGTCTGGAACCGGACTAGCACCGCCAATTTGTAGGGCACCATAAGATCCTGCTTCGTATTCAAGCTTTATAGCATTATTTCCATTGGAAACATTTTCAGTACTATTGTAGGTGTAAGTTCCACCCCAACCATCCCAGGTATCCTGGAAGCCTGATTCTACAGCATCATAGTACACTGGCAATGCAAACTCTGGAGCGCCAGTGTCCGGTACTGGATAGCCTAGTGCTCCTGCATCTTCAGCAGAAACCAACACATTGCTTATTTGATGTATGACTCCGTTGCTTGCACCTATGTTGGTTGTTTCTAAAGTTGCTTTAGGAGCAAATTCATAAGAAGGAGTAATCCTTCCTGTAGCAGTGTCAAAAGTCAATTCATCACCTTGTACAGTAGTTAACGGGCCGTCGGTCAAAGAACTACTCATTAACCTACCTTCATATAAATGATATTCCAGTACACTTTTAAGTAATTCAATTTCTTCCGGAGTTTCAAAATCTTCAAGACTTTCAAAGTTCTCAATAACTGAAAGGAAGGAATCGAATGCAGCATTAGATGGAATAAAAGCAGTTAATTCTTCAGATTCCAAAGTCTCCATTAATCCAGCTTTTTCAGCTGCAGCAATAAAAGAAGTATAACCTCTGTCTTCAATTCTTTCTTTCAGGTTTAGCGTTTCGTCCAGAATGCTCTGGAAAACAGCATCAGGAAGAATAACTTTATCAACTCCATGAATAACACCGTTTGTAGCCTGAATGTCCTCTATAGTAACATTACCGTCTGTATAACTGGCGTCAGAAACAACACCTTCTGCATTTATAGAAAATACTTCTCCTGATACCGGTGTTTGCTCGGTTCCAAAAGTTTCTGCAGAAAGCAAATTGGATCCTGCTATCACATGCTGCTCAAGAACACTTCTTAAGACATCTGTTGGAATGTCGGCTAAAGTGGTCCATCCAAAAGCACCGTTTAAGTCGCCAAGAAAATTCTCAAATGCAGCATTGGTAGGAGCGAAAACTGTCAATGGATAGTCAGGATTCTCAGCGTCTGTAACTTCAGTTACAGATAACATCTCTGTAAGTCCGGCCAGCTCAACTGCTTCCATAAACGTAGAAAACTGGTTATTTGCCTCTACGTGGTCCAGAATAGCAGGAGGAGTTAAAATTCCATCTACAACATGCAATACTCCGTTGGTAGCTCCTTTGTTTGAGGATTCGTTAACGATGGATACCTCACCATTTAAGGTAGTTTCGCCTTCAGTATTAATATATAAGCTAAGGAAATTTCCATTAGGTCCTGTAGCCATTGTGGGACGATAACCTGTTGATAGGGTAGAAGCAAAATCTGCCGTAACCGTGCTCAACACGTGGTTGCTTAACAGGTTTTCCATTTCTTCCTCATCTAATCCAGAGAGATCTGCCTGGTCAAAAGCTGCATTTCTGGGAGCAAAAACCGTATAGGTAGATGTTTCCCGTAAAATTGAATCCATTTCTGCTTCGACCAAAGACTGGTATAATACCGATACGTCTGCAGTTTCAGCAAGAATTTCATTTATGTTCCTGGGATCTTCCCCCAACTGTGGGTATAGGTCGTCGTCGTCCTCACAGGAACTAAAGCTCGTTATCACTGCAAGTAATAACAGGTAATATAATTTATTTAATTTCATCTGTTTATGTTTTTTTATAATTCAGGCGTATCGATCTATAGAAAACCGAAATCGTCAACATAGAATATATACTGTGCCTTTCCTGTGTTGGATGCTTCCTGGAAATCTATTCTATTGATTACCGCCGGAGCCCCGCCGGTTGGAAAGAAACTAGCCATTGGGATCACTACTTTATTCCATTGATCAGGTATAAGTTCTACACCTACTGTTCCGGCAAAGTCGTTTATTGCTACATTTACCATATCTCCAGGGTCTCCTGTACCGTATACGGAAACAGTAATAGCCGAGTATTGGTTAAAAGGTATTCCTGTTTCTGGAGAAAAGGTTAATCCAGACCAGGCTTCCCGAACGCTTTGGATGGAGTACTGCCCCAAGGCGGGATCTGTTGCTTCCAGGTCAAAGGTTCCACCCCACTGGCTCATTGACCACTCTGGGTTTAGCTGATCAATAAAAACAGAATATGTAAAACCATAAGAGTCAGATTGAGCGCTTGCACCTCTTGAAGTTTCCAGGTTGATATACGCCTGTTCCACGCCATCTGGTACTATCACCGTAACTTCAGTTTCAGAAACAGAAAGAATTTCAGCTGGCCGTTCTACAAGATTACCTTCTTCTTCGGTACCGGAAGTAAAAGTAACTTCTGAAGTTTCGGTGAAATCTCCACCAATAAGAGTTACGGTTTTAACTCCGTCTTCAGTAGTTCCTTCTGTAAAGTCCTCAATAGTTAAAAGAGAAAAATCATAGTTTGTAGAACCATAAAGGTTTTCTAACCTCAATATATTATCCTGTCCCACATAAGGTGCGAATTCAGGAACCGATACGAAAGTTAAGTTATCTGTCGTTAAAGCCGGGTTAAAGCTAGTCCGGTAGCCATTAAAATAAACGGCTACTAAACTAGCTAAATTTTCCCCTCTTATAATATAAGTATTCTGTAGTACACCCTGAGTAACAGGAGCGTCCTCTCTTGCCTCGCTTACACTATGGATCACGGGTGGTGCAACTGCTGTTCCGGGAGTTTTCGTGTCAAAATCACTATCACAGGAGACTAAAGAGACTACTATAAAGAGCATTAACAAGAACTGAGGTACAGCCTTCGTTTTAAAGTTTGTTCTTTTCATAATTAATATTTTTTAAGTTAATTTTATTCAGCGGTATTTGCATCAAAATCATAAGGAACCGGATCCTCTAACAATGCTGGATTACTCTGAATCTCACTGGTAGGGTAAGGGTACAGTAAATCCTCTGCTGTGGGAACGAATTGTTCTGAGTCAACCGTAGGAGGGGTCGTATCATTATTGTATGGTCCCCTTTCTATGTTACCAAGGAATTCTATGGCAAATTCCGGTCCGCGTCTAACTACGTCATACCAAAATTCAAGTTCTAAGGCCAGTTCAATTCTTCTTTCGTGGAAGATATCTTCAATATCCGGGTTTTGGATTGGGTCAAGTCCTGCTCTTGTGCGAACCTGGTTAAAGGATTCAACTCCTTCCTGAACCGGACCTCCACCCATAATGGCTGCTTCAGCATTAATCAATAATACTTCAGCATAACGCAGTATGTACGTGTTGTTAGGGTAGCTCTGAGAAGCTCCGTTAGATGGATTTCCAATAACGTATTTCTTAATACCAACGTTGGTTCCCTGGTGGTTTATAGTTTCCGGAACCGTAAATCCTCCGTTTATGCTAGGATAAAATGCTCCTGGTTCCATAATTGTTGCATAATAGCGTTCATCTCCAGTCTCATACGATTCCTGTAGGTCGATTGATGGCCCTAAAGCAGCCCAACCGTCTGAAAATCCTGTAATACCTGCCGAAGCATAAAATGATTGTATTGCATTTCCTTCAGCATAGATTCCCGTATTTGCCCATTGTAAAGCGAATACTGATTCAACATTATTATCACTATCTTCTAAAAACAGGTCGTTATAATTTTCTAAAAGTGCAAATTCACCAGACTGGATTACTTCATTGGAAAGCTGGTACGCCATTGACCAATTTTCTTCGTACAAATAAATTTTAGATAATGCGGCTTTAGCTGAGTTACTGGAAACCCTTCCTGCCTGGATATCGGTGTCTGTTGTTCTGTCGTAAAGATTTTCAATAGCAAATTGATAGTCACGCTTAATGAACTCATAAACATCCTCTACAGGATTACGAGCTACAACAGGCTCTAATACATAATCTGTATTATCTGCAAGGATTGGAACAGATCCAAAGATACGTACCAAATAGAAATATGCAGTGGCTCTTATGTAACGTGCTTCTGCTATGGAATTATTAACTACAACTTCAGAAATATCTGGACCTACAGCTGTTGGCAAAGTATTTATTACTGAATTTGATTGAGCAATAACAGCATAAAGGGATTCCCAGGCCTGGGTTAATGTACCGTGAGCTCCGGTTATGGAGTAGTTTGAAAATTCCTGATTTCTTGCATCCCATGTCCTGGCATTACCAGATGCAATTTCTCCAATTGGCCAGGCAACGTTACTGATAAAGTTAAACCATGGCTTTGAGTATAAGTGGTTTGATGCAGAGGCTACCTGACGGTTAGTCTGATAAAAATTGTCTACACTGTAGGAATCTTCCGGCGGTCTGTCCAGAAAGTCCTCACTACAGGAAGGGAAAAATAGTACGGCTGAAAGAGCAACCAATACTAAGACCTTTGATTTAATTAAATTCTTCATTTATCTATTTTTTTTATAATTCAACATTAAGTCCCAGGGTAAAGATTCTGGGAGAAGGATAACGTCCATTGTCTACACCCATTAATAGTGCATTCTGATTAAATGTCCCTACTTCAGGATCATATCCGTCATAATCTGTAAAAGTAAACAGGTTCTGTACACTTCCGTATATTTTCAATCTGTTTAGTCCCATTTGTTCAGCAGCGTCAGCAGGTAGTGTATAACCTAAAGAGAGATTTTGGATCCTCAAATAGGAACCGTCGTCGATGTACCTATCAGAAATTCTAATGTTCGGGTTACTTTCACTACCTCTCACCAATCTTGGCTGGTCTCCATCTGGATTATTTACAGACCAATAGTCAAGAACTATTGGATCCTGATTAACGTAGTAACTACTTCCTGCAGTTAAAGTTCTTTTTACACCATTAAAGATGTCATTACCGTAAGATCCTTGTAAGAATACTGAGAGATCAAATGCTTTATAGGTAAATGTGTTCTGGAAACCAAAAGTGAAATCTGGATGCGGGTTACCAATTTGTGTCCTGTCGTCAGTATTTATTACACCATCTCCATTAACATCTCTGTATTTAATATCCCCCAACCAGTTAGTGTCAAAGAGAGCATCTTCAAAAGGTCTTCCAAACTGAATTGGAGCACCTTGAATATCCTCTGTGGTTCTGAAAAGACCTTCCACTTCATAGCCATAGAACATACCAACCGGCTGCCCTACCTCTGTTCTTGTAATATTCTCGTTGGAATCACTGATGTACAACTGCCCGTTAATTACAAGGTCTCCCAACAATTCATTTACCTCGTTCTTGTAGTGTGAAAAAGTTAAAGTTGAGTTCCAGTTGAAATCGCTTTCTCCTAAAGTACTATAGCTTAAGGTGACATCGATCCCTCTGTTTACCATTTCTCCAAGGTTTACCCATGGTGCAGCAATAGCTCCGGGAGAATTTCCTCCGGTAACAAAATCTGTAACTGCGAGTTGGTATAAGAAATCTCTTGACACTTTATTATAGACTTCAATTGTTGTGCCTAATCTCCTGTTTAGGAAGGAAAAATCAACTCCCAGGTTTGTTTGTGTAGAAGATTCCCAGGTAAGGTCTGGATTTTCGAAGTTAGCATATTCAAATCCTGTACCTAAATCTGTATTCATTGTATTAAGTCGTACTCCATATGCGAAGTTTGGAATATTCTGGTTACCTACTTCTCCATAACCACCGTAAATTTTTATGTTCTGTAAAACATCAAAATCTTCCATAAAGGCTTCATTCGATAATCTCCATGATGCAGAGATAGAAGGAAAGTATCCCCATCTGTTTCCTTCTGCAAATTTTGAAGAACCATCTGCCCTGAATGAGGCAGTAATGTTAAATCTATTATCATAAGAATAAATAGCCCGTCCAAAGTAAGACTCCAAAGCAGAGCTTCCTATATACTGGTCAGCAATATCGGCTGCGTCACCTGTACCAAGAACTGGCACATCGTTACCAACAAAATCTCCGTCCTGTGCACTTATTCCTTCCCAGGTAGACTCCTGAACTTCCTGCCCAAGCAATACTGTAAGGTCATGATTATCGTCACTTCCGAAAGAATTGTTATAAGTTAGCAGGTTTTTTATGATCCAGAAATCGTTATTTTCCCTGCCTGAATTTAAAAGGTTTTGGCCTCTTTCCAAGGCGCCATAAGTAAAGGTAGGCTGAAACTGGTCACGTAGATTGTTTCCAAAATCTCCACCAAATTCACTTCTAAGACTTAAGTTGTCATGAAGATCAAATTCAACAAAAAGGTTACCGAACACCCTGTTTCTTTGAATTGTATTTTCAATGTTTAAAGCTTCAGCAATTGGGTTTCTTGTTCCGTATGCAATCTCATCAGCCGTAACGGGTCCCGCAAAAGATCCATCAGGATTGTAAACTGCGGTAGCCGGGTTGTTCAGTAACGAAAGTGAAATGATACCATTACTGGCGTTGTTCAAAGTCACCTTGTCGTTAGTTCTACTGGCAGAAATGTTAATACCTGTTTTAATCCAGTCATTAACTTCTCCGTTAACGTTTGCGCGTACGGTTATACGGTCAAAACCGGAGCCAATTACAGTTCCTTCCTGATCTGTGTAAGAAGAGGAGATAAAATAGTTTATCTTTTCAGTTGCTCCGGAAAAAGATATTTCATGGTTTTGCTGAAGGGCATCATCAAATATTTGTGCCTGCCAATCAGTTCCCGGACCTAAAAGATTTGGAAATAAAAATTCCATTTGCTCATTCAGGTCGTAGATCTCTGAAACATTATTCTGGTGTACAGCATATTGCTGCAGGTTCATTACATCAATTTTGTTTGTAGGACGCTGAATTGCAGTGTAGGTATTGTAAGCCAACCTGCCCTGGCCAATTTTACCTTTTTTAGTGGTAATTAATACAACCCCGTTAGACCCCCTGGATCCATAAATTGCAGTGGCTGAGGCATCTTTAAGAATATTGATGTCTGCAATGTCATTAGGGTTAAGTGCTGCTAAAGGACTTAAACCTTCTGCTCCTGCTTCACCAGAAACCGGTACTCCATCAATAATATAAAGAGGCTCACTGGAACCGGTGATGGTGTTTACCCCACGAATTCTAACAGAAACAGCAGCACCAGGTTGCCCGGAGTTTTTAGTTACCATTACCCCGGAAGCACGTCCCTGCATAAGCTGGTCCACACTTACCTGAGGAACATTCTCAAAAGATTCTGAACCTATCTTAGATACAGATCCCGTGATGTTTTCTTCCAATTGGGCTCCATACCCAATAACCACTACCTCTTGAAGACTTTGTGAATCTTCATCCAGCGTAACACTAATTTGTTCGCCTCCCTGAACCGTAACTTCCTGGGTCAGGAATCCAACAAAACTAAAAACGATTACGCCGCTTTCGCCAATGGCAAGTTCAAATTCACCATCAAAATTCGTGGTGGTTCCATTATTGGTTCCTTTTTCAATAACGTTTACACCTAACAAAGGCATTCCCTGGGCGTCTGTAACATTACCTGAAACAGTTTCCTGGGCGAAGCCTAGTTGGGTGATTAAACAAAACGCTGCGAAGAGGAGCATCCTGCCTCTTCTGTTTAAACAGCCTTTACTTTTAAGTAATTTAATGTGCATAAGAATAAAATTGTTTGATTTAATTTAAACAATTATGGGTTTAGGATTTTTTTTGTTCATATTTAAGAACATACTTAAAATACAGCCCCTTTTTTTAATAGTTCTCAAATTTAGTTTGAAAGTTAAGTCTCAGTTAATATTATTTTATCATTTAGTTGTGTTATTTTTGCTATATCGACATCTGCTGTAGATGTTAATTATACTTAATTATTTGTTTTACAGAAGTTTGAGTTTGAAAAATATGTTAATTTTCAGCTATGTAGTAACTTTGTTAAAATTTTTAGACTTAAATAATCTTCTTTGTGTTAAACCTTAACTGTTATAATTTGCGGGGTCGTACATCTCTTCTATTGATGCGTAAGTTCTGCTTTAACCAACTCTCCAGATTCAGTTAGCACCTCATCATTTTTAAGTTGATCGGCTGTTGTCCCGGGTTTTATAGCTGCAGACATTTCATCTTTGTCCGCAATAGACCAATTACACCAGGAGATGTTATTTTCTTCTGCAAAATCCCACCATTTATGAGCTTCTTCAGCGTTAATTTCGTCATCGCCATTAGCAAGGGTGGTTCCGAATTCTGTAATAAAAAGCGGTAGGTCATTATCTAATGCTTTTCTGGCAATAGCTCTCAGCTCTTCTTTATGTGTGGCTGCATAATAATGGAGTGTATAGGCAATATTACTTTCCTCAATCGGATCTTCAGCAGCGAGATCTACTCTTTGTGACCAGCGAGGAGTTCCACATATAATAATATTATCCGGATCCTGTTCCCGTATTTCT
This sequence comes from Autumnicola edwardsiae, assembly GCF_031846505.1. NCBI lineage: Bacteria > Pseudomonadati > Bacteroidota > Flavobacteriia > Flavobacteriales > Flavobacteriaceae > Autumnicola > Autumnicola edwardsiae. The sequence goes on along the minus strand of NZ_JAVRHP010000050.1, from coordinate 4,236 downwards.
GAAATTATTGATTCATGATAAGGCTTCAAAACATTGCTCCAGGATACTTCCAGGGGTTCGTTGTAAATTTCATAGAGAAGATTAGGTTGATCTCCGTACTTATTTGCGAGCTCCTTAAAAAATGCTTTTGATGCTTCAGTGTGATCTTCGGCGTGATGGTCGTGCCAGTCTACAATTACATAGATTCCCAACTCAATAGCGGCATCGATTACCCGGTAAACTTTTTGTTTTTCCCTTTCAGGGTTCTGTAAGTACCCGTCATGTTCAATGGCCATTGCAGCTCTTATTACGTTTACATCCCAGCCCTCTTTGAGGTTTTTTACAGTCTCAAAATTGTAAAATTCCGGTTCCCACTGGCTCCAGAAAAGGGACATTCCTCTTAGCTGAATGTTTTCGTCATTTTGATCTACCAGGTTTTTTCCTTGTATGCTGAGTTGCCCATGCAGTGCCACAGGTGTTTCATTTTCGATGTCATCCTCAGTTTCTTCTGTTTCTTCTTCTGTTTCTTCCTGTGGTTCCTCTTCAGGATTGGTGTCTTCGTCTGTCCCTGTTTCCTCGTTATCTAACGGGGCTTCTTCTTCCACGATGTTTTCTTCATCTTTCACAGGTTCCTGCGATGGAGAGCAAGCAGTAAAGAGAAAGAAATGAAGTAATAGTAGAAGCAAAGATGTTCTTTTGTTAATAGTCATGATAAAATAGTATAATAAATTAAAGGACTCGTTTAATTCCGCTAAATTCTTCTCTGTACTGACTGGGAGTACAATTTTTAGTTTTCTTGAAGACACGGTTGAAGTTAGCGATATTATTAAAACCGCAATTAAATGCAATTTCAGCAATACTCATATCTTTTTCTATAAGCCATCTTGCTGCGTATCCTATTCTCGTGTCATTTACGTATTCAATAAAAGTTTTTCCGGTTCTCTTTTTTATAAAACGATTAAAGGAGACCTGGCTCATGTTCACCAATTGCGACATTTCTTCCAGGCTTATTTTATTCTGATAGTTTTCCTGTACAAATTCATAGATTGTTTTTATTTTTTCACTATTCTCAAAATTTTTGTTATCCGAAATGTATGTTGATAAAAGCCTTTGTTTTCTGGAATTTGCCAGGTCGTGCAAGACAGATATAAATTCCAGGAAGTAATCAATGCTATCAATTTTTGATAATCGCTGAATTTTGGGTTTGATTTCCTCTGAAATTTTTCCTGAAAATAAAATACCGTGAGCAGACCTTTCGAACATGTCTTTTATTGGTTTCATGATTCTTCGGCTCAAGAGCTTAGAGTCAAAAAGGTCGTTGTGAAAGTGTATAGTGACCTCGTGTATGGCTGTGCTTTTACAGTTGTGTAGTTCCCAGCCATGCTGAAGGTTTGGGCCCACTAAAACCAACTCGATATCCTCAATTTCTTCCATGCTGTCTCCAACAATTCTTCTTACCCCTTTACCGTTGGCAATAAAATTAAGTTCGTACTCCGGGTGAAAATGGATAGGAAAATCAAAATCGTCCTTTACTCTGTCGAAAACCAGGAAACTGTCTTCAGGTGAAAGTTGAGTGATTTCTCTATGGATATCTTTATGCATTTAAAAAAGTTTTAAGATCAACTATTAATTTGATTATAAATTGACAAAATGATATTAATATTATAATCTCAATCGTTTTAATTTTGGGTTAACATAAATTTTAGCTTGTAAAAGTAATTTCTCGTAAAAAAAGGAAAGGTTAAAGATACTATAAGCTTTTCTTAAAATGAAAATTATTTGTCACTTCTATACAGATTTAGAACAATATCATGAAAAATTTTGTCAGATTAGTTGCTGTTTTTACATTTTCAATGTTCATATCATGTGGGCCGTTACGTACTTTTGATGCTGACACCATAGTTTTGGCCGATAAAGATGCAACGAGGGAAACTAAAATTCTTTACCGGCGCGTCAGTGAAATTGGAAAGGAAGGAATTGCATTTGGACACCAGGATGCGACAGCTTATGGTATAGGTTGGAAGCATGAAGATAATCCACAGGAAATAAAAAGTGATATTAAGGACGTCACTGGAAAACTTCCTGCAGTTCATGGTTTTGACCTTGGGCACATAGAACTTGGTGAAAGTTATAACCTGGATACGGTGTCTTTTGCTCTTATGAAAGATCATATTAGGGAGATGCATAAAAAAGGGGCTATTATCACTTTTAGCTGGCACCTGGATAATCCTGTAACAAACAAGAGTTCCTGGGATCCTTCTTCCGCTGTTTCAGAAATATTGACCGGTGGTTCGCAGCGGGAAAAATATGAGCTTTGGGTAAAGAGGATCTCTAACTTCTTTCTTTCTCTAAAGGACGATAATGGTAAATTTATACCTGTGATCTTTAGACCATACCATGAAATGAATGGCGGATGGTTCTGGTGGGGTGAGGGCAATGTTTCAAATGCAGACTATAAGCAGTTATGGAAGGAAACCCTGGAGCTCTTGCAGTTTAATGGTGTTCACAACCTGCTTTATGCTTATTCTCCCAATATAGTTTCCAGTGAGGAGGAGTACGAGAAGTATTATCCGGGTGATGCCTATGTAGATATTCTTGGAGTGGATATTTACAATCACGGAGGTGATGAAGTATTTGTTAAAAATTTAAAATCGAATCTGGAGATTGTAAAGAGAAAGGCAGGACTAACAAATAAGCCGTATGCGCTTTCAGAAACAGGAAACAATAATTTTGGTGAAGGAGAAAATTGGTGGACACAGGTTCTTTATCCGGGAATTAAAAATTCCGGTATTTCATGGGTTCTGCTTTGGAGGAATGATAGTCCTTCCCATTATTTTTCTACGTATAAAGGAGAAATTTCTGAAGAGGATTTCAAAGAATTTGAGTCGTTTGAAGAGATTCTGTTTTTAGATGAAGTAGAATATATTTTTAATTAAAAAAAACATTAATGCTACAAGGTTTAGACATTGCCATAATTCTGGCATATCTCGTAGGAACTATCTTAATAGGACTGGCATTACGAAAAAAAGCACAAAAGAGTAAAGATGATTACTTGCTTGGGGGGAAAAGTCTTCCCTGGTACATGCTGGGACTTTCTAATGCTTCCGGTATGTTTGATATCTCTGGTACGATGTGGCTGGTTACCTTAACCTTTGTCTATGGCTTTAAAAGTATATGGATCCCATGGCTTTGGCCGGTCTTTAACCAGGTTTTTCTTATGATATATTTGTCAGCCTGGCTTAGACGATCCAATGTGACCACAGGTGCCGAATGGATTCTTTTTCGCTTTAGTAGTGGGAAAGGAGGGAGACGTTCTCACGCTATAATAGTAGTTTTTGCAATACTTAGTTGTCTCGGTTTCCTTGCGTATGGATTTATCGGGCTGGGGAAATTTGTAGAAATCTTTATTCCCTGGGAAATAGTTTCTGCATACATTCCTTTTGATATACCACCCGCTTACATACCACACTTTTATGGTACTATTTTTACATTATTTGCTGTATTTTATTCTGTTTTGGGAGGAATGTCTGGTATTGTGTGGACAGACTTGCTTCAATATACAATAATGACCGTCTCTTCTATTGCCATTGCCGTAATCGCATGGCTCGCGGTAGGGGAGAACACGCTTAATGTTCCCGATGGATGGCTTAACCCCTTTTTCAATTGGGAACTGAACCTGGATTGGAGCGGAATTATTGATGAAGTGAATACAAAAATTGTTTCTGATGGATATTCACTCTTCGGAATCTTTTTTATGCTCATGGTCTTTAAAGGAATATTGGCAAGTATCGCAGGGCCGGCACCTAATTATGATATGCAGAAGATACTTTCTACTAAATCTCCTCTTGAAGCTGCAAAAATGAGTGCTTTTTCAATTTTCGCCCTTATGCCTACCAGGTACTTAATGGTAGGTGGCTTCTCAATTTTGGCAGTTCTCTTCTATGATAGACTGGACCTTACAACCGCAGGGCTCCTAGATTTTGAAAAAGTCCTTCCTGCGTCCATAGAGCAATTTGTGCCGGTAGGATTACTGGGGCTGCTTCTGGCGGGTCTCTTGGCTGCATTTATGTCTACTTTTGCAGGAACCTTAAACGCTGCCCAGGCTTACCTCGTAAATGACATCTATTTAAAATATAAAAATCCGCAGGCTTCGTCCTCGAAGGTTAAGATGATGAACTATAGTAGCGGGATAGTAGTGGTTATTATTAGTATTATTCTGGGGTTCTTTGTTCAGGATGTAAATTCTATATTGCAATG
>NZ_JAVRHP010000005.1:0-74984 GCF_031846505.1 Autumnicola edwardsiae | reverse complement strand
GAATCCTGGAATTTGGTACAGACCTGGTGCATAGCAAAGACGGGACGATAACTGCCCTTTTGGGGGCCTCTCCCGGAGCATCGGTTGCCGTACCTATTATGATTGATGTGCTGAAGGTAGCATTCCCTGAAAAGCTAAAAACTGCAAACTGGCAGGAAAAACTTTCTGAAATGGTGCCTTTCTGGAACAAGGAGATCGAGAAGAACATTGAAGACTTTCAAAAAGCACAGGCAAATTCTTCGAAGAAACTGGAGCTGGACGTACTGCATTAAAGCAGAAGCTCGATAATTGCCATTTTTGGCATTTGATTACTGAAATATCTTTTTAAAAAGAAATAAAGAGCCGAAAATTTTCATTTTCAACATCATGCTCAGGCAAGACGTTCCTATAAAAGTATCGCGGATCCTTCCTATGCTGCGGTTAGAATTGTTCTAAATTTAATCCGTGTCAAAAATTCATGTGTAAACCCCACAGGTTTTGAAAACCTGTGGGGTCTCATATACAAAAAAAGCCCCTCCACAAAAGAGGGGCTTTAAATTAAGAGCCGATGGAGGGACTCGAACCCACGACCTGCTGATTACAAATCAGCTGCTCTAGCCAGCTGAGCTACATCGGCAAAAAATATTATAAAGCATTTACTTTTTCTACTAAAGCATTCGCCTTAGTTTCAAATTCCTTATTTATTTCTTTAAAATGGTTCCTATTATCCTCAACGTCCTTTTTGTTGATCTTTGCAATTAAATCGTCAAAAGTAGCAATAGCTTCGTCTACAATAGCTTCAGATTTTGCAGGATCTTCGTTAGGATTAGCAGCCTGGTGAATATAAGCAGCATCTATGATGTCCCCCATTACATTATTCACATCTCTTTTCAATACTCTCTTACTTGCCATATTCAATAAATTTTCGGCTGCGAATTTAATCTATTTTTTGATAAGTTGAAGAAACCACTGAATAATTTTTATAAAAATTTCACTTCATTTTTTCCAAAGCAGTTAATGCTTCCGGAATATGGCGCGATGCATTCATACTATTAAACTTGTAGCGCAATATTCCCTGCATATCAAAAACAAAAGTTTCCCTTCCCGGGATCATGCCCAACAAATTTGGCTTTACACCAAATAAATCCCTGGCCTTTTTATCTTCATCTGAAAGAAAAACAAAAGGCAAGTTATACTTTGAAACAAATTTTTGATGAGACTCTTCAGAATCTGAACTTATCCCAATCACCTCTGCTCCCAATTCCTTAAAATCTTCGTACTTATCTCTGAAAGAACAAGCTTCTTTAGTACAACCGGGTGTAAAATCCTTTGGATAAAAGTAAACCACAAAAGGCTGAACACCTTTAACTGAAGAAAAGTCGAAAATATCGCCATTCTGATCCTTCAGCTCAATATCGGGAATGCTGTCGCCAATTTTTAATGCCATATTATTCGCCTTTATAGGTAACAAAGTTTCGCGGAGTTTCATAAAGCGTCACCATTAAATCCAGATCTGCTCTAAGATTGTCCCGAAGTTTATTCCAAATTACTACCGCAATATTTTCTGCAGTGGGGTTAAGGGTTTTAAACTCTTCCACCTCAACATTCAAATTTTTATGGTCAAAAGACTGCTCCACCTCATTATAGATAAGATCTTTAAGGATTTTAAGATCCATTACAAAACCGGTTTCGGGATCAATTTCTCCGGTAACGGAAACCGTTAACTCGTAATTATGGCCATGGAAATTAGGATTGCTGCATTTCCCAAAAACCGCTTCATTCTTCGCATCATCCCATTCTTTTTTAAAAAGTCGGTGGGCAGCATTAAAATGTGCTTTTCTATGGACGGTTAGCCTCATGATTTAATATAGGAATAGTATTTATCGAATATTATTTTAAACCATTCGGTATAAATATCAGGACGTTCTTTCATATCCTTCTCTACCTCTTCCAGGCTAATCCATTTCCAGTCTGCTACCTCATCTGGATTCAAATCTGGTTCTCCTTCAAACTTCCCCACCAAAATATGGTCGAATTCATGCTCTGTAAGTCCGTTGTCAAAAGGAGCTTTATAAATAAAGGAAATAGTATCCTTCAAATCTGTCGAGAAACCCATTTCTTCCTGAAGGCGCCTTTTCCCCGCCTGTATATTTGTTTCTCCCTCTCTCTGGTGGCTGCAGCAGGTATTGGTCCATAACCCGGGAGAATGGTATTTGGAAAGTGCACGCTGCTGAATCATCGTCTCTCCTTTCTCATTAAAAACGAAAACCGAAAATGCCCTGTGCAGGAGCGCCTTTTCATGAGCTTCAATCTTTTCCATGAGACCTATCTGCTCATCCTTTTCATTCACTAAGATTACCTTTTCCTTTGCCATTTTTTTTATTGAAAATCAAATGTACAAAATAGGAAATAGCTTTACCAAAATAGTTTATTCGGGACTTGCTACTTTGTGTTTTGTTTAAGCCTTCCGGAATAAAGGGAGCAATCTATAGAAAGGATAAATTCTGACCGCCTGTTAACTTCATGCTGCTTTTCGTGGCACGAGACGCCGTTTGTACAGTCGTTTAGAATTTCGGTTTCACCATAACCGCGGCCGGAAATCCGATTTTGATCTAATCCATTGTCTAAAAGATAATCCATTGTCGCCTCTACCCTGGCTTCAGAAAGTTTCTGGTTATACCCGTCATCTGCCCTGCAATCTGTATGTGAGCGAACATCCATAAGCAATTCCGGATAATCGTTCATGAAATCTGCAATCCTGTCCAGTTCCTTTTTTGCTTCAGCTTTAATTTCAGCTTTATCCAGGTCAAAATTTATGTTCTTCAACTTCAATATTTTCGCTAAATCATCTCCTATGCGGGCTGCCACAACAGAATGCTGAAAATCCTGATTTTCAAATTTTACCAGGTTTTGCTCGCGTTTTACTTCCGCAGCATAAAAACTCCAGTTAAAAAAAGTGCGCATTGCTGCAATATGTTCCTCAGAAGTACCGAAAATACTGTGCCCCGCCTGGTACATTACGAGTCCGTTTTCAGGATTGTCAAAACCATGGCCGTAAACCACAATGGCAGCTTCGGCTTTAGTTAAAGAAGGATTATCGGGAGCCGAAGGATCAATGACTATTTTCTTAACACCCGGTCTCCAGAGATTAATATCTTTTGGGTAAAATACACGTTCAGAACCATTTAAATGAGCATTATCTGCATCACCTAAATATTGAGAAACAGGATCTGCAGGCTGTAAATGCGCGTACGGTGGCGTGGCGTGACGATGTTTGTGATACGGAATTAAACCTGCACTTCCAGCTCCTGGATACCCGGCCGAGAGAAAATTAAGCTGGATTGGCTTTTTTTTATCACCTAAAGTTTCTAGGCCAACCAGGTTTTCCAGCTGACTACCAGCGTGGCAGCCTGCCCAAATAGCACCTTTAAAATCACGATTCCAGTAATATATGTTTCTGTGGGACTCAAATCTTGGCTGTGCATGCGGCATAACGAAAATATCGTCGCAAACACCTAATTCTGAAGGATTTTTCCAGTTAACCGATTTCCTGCCACCAAAGGCTTCCGCAGGAATTTCGGCAGCATCAAAAAAAGGCAGTGCGATATCTCCGTTTTGCTTATCCAGTGTCCATTTTGGAGCAATGGAAAGCGTGGTGTAAACCGGCAATTTAAGATTAGAAACTGCGAAAATACCGGTCACTCCCTTTTTTTGCCAATTTTCGATCTTTTGTTTTACGTCCTCTGTTATATAAGAAACAGGAACAACAAAGGAGCTGCTTCTAAAATTTATATTTTCATGAGTAAAATCGATCCCGTCCTTCTCTTTTTCGGGATTTATGACCCACTTTACTTCTACTTGCTCATTTTTAAGCAGATCGTATAATAAACCGTATGGTTTTAGCGCATTAGAAGATGTTTGCGGGCTTACGCCCATGTTTATTAGGTAAGAACCTGCTGCAATATGCTCCATTTGGGCCTGGGCAGCACAAATGTTAGGAAAAATAATCAATAAAATTCCCAGTGTCAGTAATTTATATTCCGAATAAAACTTCATAAAGCCCCAAATGCTCAACCTTAAAGTTACGAACTTTTAAAAAAGTGTACGCCCAAAAATGGCAATTATCGACCTTTATTCCGTGGAGAATTTGAAACTTAGTTCTTTGAAAAATTCCTGAAAATAATAGTACTTTTGCGCTTCAATTATCAATAAATGAAGAGCTTTCAGAAAGAAATAAAGAGAAGAAGAACTTTCGGTATAATTTCTCACCCAGATGCCGGTAAAACCACGCTTACAGAGAAACTATTGCTTTTTGGAGGGGCAATCCAGGAAGCCGGCGCGGTAAAATCGAACAAAATTAAGAAAGGTGCCACGAGTGACTTTATGGAAATTGAGCGGCAACGTGGGATTTCTGTAGCTACTTCTGTCCTTGCATTTGAGTACCGCGACATTAAAATTAATATTCTGGATACTCCCGGGCATAAGGATTTTGCTGAAGATACTTTTAGGACCCTTACCGCCGTAGACAGCGTTATTGTGGTAATTGACGTTGCAAAAGGGGTTGAGGAACAAACTGAAAAACTCGTGGAGGTTTGCCGTATGCGGAATATCCCCATGATCGTTTTTATTAACAAATTAGATCGTGAAGGGAAAGATGCTTTTGAACTACTCGACGAAATTGAGCAAAAGTTGAACCTCACCGTGACCCCGCTAAGTTTCCCCATAGGGATGGGTTATGATTTTAAAGGGATTTATAACATCTGGGAGCAGAATGTGAATTTATTTACCGGCGATCCCAGGAAAGATATTGAGGAAACTGTAGAGATTTCTGATCTTGCTTCTGAAGAACTTAACGAACTAATTGGCGACAACGCAGCCGATACTTTAAGAGAAGAACTGGAACTGGCACAAGGCGTTTATCCCGAATTTGATAAGGAGGCTTATCTTGCCGGAAGGCTACAGCCGGTCTTCTTTGGATCTGCATTAAATAATTTTGGAGTTCGTGAACTGTTGGATTGCTTTATTAACATTGCTCCTACCCCGCGTCCAAAAGAAAGCGATGAGCGCGTTGTTGAACCCGACGAAGATAAATTTACCGGATTCGTTTTTAAAATCCACGCCAACATGGATCCCAAGCACCGTGACCGACTTGCTTTTATAAAAATTGTTTCCGGAAAGTTTGAAAGAAACAAACCTTACCTACATGTAAGACATAATAAAAGCCTTAAGTTTTCGAGTCCGAATGCTTTTTTTGCTGAACGGAAAGAAATTGTAGATGTTTCCTATCCCGGTGATATTGTTGGTCTACACGACACCGGAAACTTTAAAATTGGAGATACTTTAACTGAAGGTGAGAATCTAATGTACCGCGGAATCCCGAGTTTTTCCCCGGAACATTTCCGTTACATCAATAACGCCGATCCTATGAAATCCAAGCAACTGGAAAAAGGGATCGACCAGTTAATGGATGAAGGTGTGGCGCAGTTATTTACACTGGAATTAAATGGAAGGAAAATTATCGGAACTGTTGGAGCGCTTCAGTTTGAAGTTATACAATACAGGCTGGAACACGAATACGGAGCCAAATGTACCTACGAAAACCTTAATGTTTTTAAAGCTACCTGGGTGGAAGCAGACAATCCGAAAAGTGAAGAATTCAAGGATTTTAAACGGGTAAAATCTAAATTTCTGGCGAAGGACAAGCAAGGTCAGTTGGTATTTTTAGCCGACTCGCAATTTTCGCTGCAAATGACCCAGCAGAAATATCCTGATATTAAATTTCACTTTACTTCTGAATTTTAAGCAGAAGTAAACTTTTTAGCGGGACTAACTATATATTTAGTATTTTCGGGCGAAACCAGAAATTCTATGGATCAACTGAATGAGCTTATTGCGGAATTTGCTTCGCTCGTATGGGGATTGCCCCTTGTGATCCTGCTCATCGGCGGCGGATTGTATTTATTGATTCTTTCCAGGTTTTTACCCTTCAGGTATTTGGGACATTCGCTGGATTTGCTCCGTGGAAAGTACGACGATCCCAATGATCCGGGAGAAATTAATCATTTCCAGGCTTTATCTACAGCACTTTCTTCTACAGTAGGAATGGGAAACATTGCGGGCGTGGCGGTCGCGATTGCATTGGGAGGACCGGGAGCGGTTTTCTGGCTCTGGATAAGCGCGATTGTGGGAATGTCAACCAAGTTTTTCACCAACACTTTAGCGGTAATGTATCGTGGAAAGGATACAGAAGGGAACATTCAGGGTGGTGTGATGTATTATATTGTGGAAGGCCTGGGAAAAAGCTGGAAACCACTTGCCGTATTTTTTGCCATTGCCGGGCTGGTGGGAGCTTTACCGGTTTTCAATGTAAATCAATTAACCCAGGCAATTAATTCAATTTTACTGGAGCCTCAGGGCATAGAAACGGGATTTGGTACTAATCTCATTATTGGAATTATTCTTACAATCATCACTTCCGCAGTAATCCTTGGAGGATTATACAGAATTAGTCGCACGGTTTCCAAATTGGTACCCGCGATGGTTGCTGTTTATTTTGTAGCCGTGATTATCATCCTTTTTGTGAATATTGCAGAATTGCCCGGTTATATGTCTATGATCTTTACCGATGCATTTGCTGCTGAAAATTATAAAGGAGAACCGCTTTTTGGAGGAATTGTAGGTGGATTAATGATTTTGGGAATACGAAGAGGCGCATTTTCCAACGAAGCCGGGATTGGAACCGCTACAATGGCGCATGGTGCAAGTAAAACTTCAGAACCCGTGCGGGAAGGTTTGGTGGCCATGCTGGGCCCGGCAATAGACACACTGGTGGTTTGTACCCTAACTGCGCTTGCCATCCTGGTAACCGGAGTATGGCAAAGCAGCGACGCCAACGGGGTTAGCCTTACCGCAGCAGCTTTTAGAAATTCCATTCCGTATGTTGGAGATTACGTATTACTGTTATGTATTGCGGCTTTTAGTATCTCCTCGCTTTTTTCCTATTCTTACTACGGAACAAAATGCCTGAATTTCTTACTGGGTGCCGAGAACAAGCATTACTATAACTATTTCTACATTCTAAGCATTCTTGTGGGTGCAACAACTTCATTGAGCATGATGATTAATCTGATTGATGGGTTTTTTGCGCTTATGGCGATCCCTACAATGATTTCTACTTTAATTCTCGCGCCAAGGGTTATGAAGGCGGCGAGGATTTATTTCAAAAAATATTTGAAATAGATTTTAGAGGGGGCAAACTAAGTTGCTAAGTGGATGCTCAGAAATGGCAATTATCGTCCTACAGTTAAGCTCAGGCTGCCTGTAATTCTAAGAGCACCGTAGAAGTACGGCTTGAACTTCCTAAACCGGAGTACCCATTTACTTTAATTTAAGTTGCTGCTACTTCCTCCTTGATAACTGAGAAAATTTTAAGTTTTTTGCCGGTCATCTTTTCAAAAAGTTTGGATTTGCGCAAGGTTCCCCAAATTTCCAATTGCGGATCGCTATAGGTAGTTATAATAATGGTAACTTCCTCCCTGTCTTTCTTGATTTCAAGCTCCTGAACGTTTTGGTAATGACTACGATCCAGACCGTCGGCAACACGCAACAAGGCCGAAAGTTTTTTTACCCGCTTTCTTAAATTTTTATCCAGATCCTTATATCTCTTGTGCCGTTTGTGCGGAGTGGATCTACGATGATAACGCGCAACGTTTGCCATAAGATTGATTTCATCCTCACTAAAACCGAGCAGATCAGAATTCCGAATCAAATAGAGAGCATGTTTATGGTGTTTACGGTGGGAAATATAGTAACCGATATCGTGCATAAGGCTAGCGTACTCGAAAAGCTCCCGGTCTGAATAAGCTAAGTTTAATTCGTCCTGAAATTCATCAAACAACTGCAAAGCAAAATTTGTCACATGCCTGCAATGCCTTTCCGGCCAGTTGCACTTGCGTAAAAGTTGGTATACACTCCTCTTCCTGGGGTTGGGGAAATGCGCTACCAGTTCAAGATTAAGTTGTTCTTTTTCTTTATCAATAAAATTCAGGATCATACCTTCCCGCAAAGCAGACTCCGAAATTTTCACATTTTCAATCTTAAATTCGTTCATTAAGAATTTCAGAAGAACCATTCCGGGGTTAATAATATCGAGTCTTTTTTCTTCCAGGCCTTTTTCCTTAGATCGTTCTTTTAGATCAAGTTGTATAAATTGATCGTAAAAATTCAGAAATTCTTCTGAATTGAACTGAAGTTCATTAAGAGTCATATCGGCGGTAATAGAATTACGTCCTGCCACCATCGCTCCAATGTTCTCCATAGTCCCGGAAGATCCCACCATTGTTTTTACATTGTACTTTTTAAGTTTTTCTGCAACTTCACTCAGTTCTTTTTTGAAGTGCTCATTTAATTCGGAAATCTCTTTTTCCGATATTGGATCAGAATCAACAAAACGTGCTGCCATCCTGGCCACCCCTAATTTTACACTGGTAAAAAATACCGATTCATTTTTGTTGCCAATTATAAATTCAACACTCCCTCCTCCAATATCCACCATCAGCACCATTTCTTCAGAAAGGGCAATTCCATGTCTAACCGCATAGGCTATCATTTCTGCCTCCATTTTTCCTGAAATGGCTCTCGCCTTTATGCCTGTTTCATCTATTATTTGCTGAATAAAATCCCCGCCGTTTGCTGCTTCTCTAATTGCACTTGTCGCATAGGCCAAAATCTGCTCCACATTTTGGCGGTCACACAAAAATTTAATTCTCTTTAACGCTTCCAGGCCTCTTTCCATAGCCGCCTCACTCAGATAATTATCCATCCCCTTTTCACCCAGCTTTACCATTTCCTTTAGCTTATCTACCGTTCTGAAACTACCATCCGGGTAAATATCCACCAGAACCGCATGAAAAGAGTTTGTACCCATATCTATAGCTGCAATACGCTTTGTTGGTTGTGAATTTATAGTAGCTTCTGCCATAACTGATGGATTTAGTTAAATGAAAATAGCAATATTTTCGTGCCTTCTCCAATTTACGGAATTTGAAGAAGAAAGATCTAAAAATAATAATAACAGGATAACGAATTCATCAGAATTAATCTAAAATGAAAAGACGCGCCAGCTTTTGAAAACGTGACACGTCTTTTATTAATTTTCAGCAGATAAAATATCTTTAACTCACAATTAAAAACCATGTGAGCTATAAAGAGAAGGTCGAAAATTGCCAATTTTCGACCTTCTCATAATTTCTTACTTAAGCTTGACCGGTGGGACCAAAATTTAAAGGCAGCGGTGCCTTTTCGTAATCTTTAATTTCACCATGCGCCTTTTCAAAACGCTGCACATTATCTGCCAAAGCTTTTAAAAGCCTCTTTGCATGTTGCGGAGTCAAAATAATTCTGGATTTCACCTTGCTCTTTGGTTTTCCGGGCATAATATTTACAAAATCCACCACAAACTCTGAAACAGAATGGTTGATAATTGCCAGATTGGAATAGGTTCCTTCAGCAACGCTTTCATCCAGTTCTATATTGATTTGTCCCTTTTTAGGTTTTTTCTCTTCACTCATTTTATTAAAATTTTCATGTGATATAAAAGTACAAAAAATCCCGACGAAGGCCGGGATCTGTTGTATGCTAAAAAACAGGGCTGCAAAATTGCAGCCCTGATATTTAAAAATTAATTGTAATTAACTTCCTGCTTTTTCTCAAGCATCTGGTCGAATTCTTCTTTAGAACCAACAATAATGCTATCATATTTTCGCATTCCCGTACCTGCAGGTATTCTATGACCTACAATTACGTTCTCTTTTAATCCTTCAAGATTATCGATTTTACCACTAACCGCAGCCTCATTCAGTACTTTTGTAGTTTCCTGGAAGGAAGCAGCTGAAATAAATGATTTGGTTTGAAGTGATGCTCTTGTGATACCCTGAAGAACCGGAGTTGCCGTTGCGGCAGTCACGTCTCTTGCAGTGGCAAGATTCTTATCCTCTCTTCTAAGAATCGAGTTCTCATCCCTCAATTCTCTCGGAGAAACAATTTGTCCAGCCTTCAGATTTTCAGATTCACCTGCATCTTCCACTACTTTCATTCCGAAGATCTTATCATTCTCTTCAATAAAGTCAGCTTTATGAACAAGTTGGTTTTCAAGGAAAATGGTATCTCCTGGATCCTGAATTCTTACTTTACGCATCATTTGGCGTACTACCACTTCAAAGTGCTTATCGTTAATCTTCACACCCTGTAGCCTGTAGACTTCCTGAACTTCGTTCACAAGATACTGTTGTACAGCATTTGGCCCTTTAATGTTAAGGATATCTTCAGGAGTAATAGAACCATCAGAAAGTGGCATACCTGCACGAACATAATCGTTTTCCTGAACAAGAATCTGGTTAGAAAGTTTCACAAGATACTTTTTAACTTCACCAAGCTTGGATTCTACTATAATCTCACGGTTACCACGTTTAATTTTTCCGAAGGAAACCACACCGTCAATCTCACTTACTACAGCAGGATTTGATGGATTACGAGCTTCAAAAAGTTCGGTTACCCTTGGAAGACCACCTGTAATATCCCCTGCTTTGGAAGATTTACGCGGAATCTTAACAAGAATCTTACCTACACCTATCTTCTCTTCGTTGTCCACCATAAGGTGAGCTCCAACCGGAAGGTTATAAGAGCGAATTACTTCGTCTTTTTTACCTAAAATATGAAGTGTCGGAATAAGTTTTTTGTTCCTGGATTCAGAAATAACTTTCTCCTGGAAACCTGTCTGCTCATCAATTTCAACCTGATAAGTAACACCTTGTTCTACATTTTCATACTTAATCTTACCGGCAAATTCAGAAATAATCACACCGTTATATGGATCCCACTGGCAAACAATGTCACCTTTGGAAACTTCGGCCCCGTCTTCAATAAAAATCTGAGAACCGTAAGGAATGTTATTGTTACTTAACACCACTCCGGTTTTCTTATCCTTGATTTTCAATTCAGCAGTACGCGAAATCACAATATCTGATGTGCTACCGTCAGGCGCTTCACCTCTAACCACTTTAAGGTCTTCAATTTCGGCAATACCGTCAAGTTTAGCTATAAGCTTATTTTCTTCTGAAATGTTACCTGCAATACCACCTACGTGGAAGGTACGCAAGGTAAGCTGTGTACCAGGCTCACCAATAGACTGGGCTGCCACAACCCCTACAGCTTCACCTCTTTGAACCAGTTTATTTGTTGCAAGGTTTCTACCGTAGCAGTTCACACAAATTCCTTTTTTCGCTTCACAAGTAAGCGGCGAACGTACTTCTACGCTCTCAATAGGAGCTTCATTTATTTTCTTAACTGCAGCTTCTGTGATCTCTTCGCCCGCTCCAACGATTAACTCTTCGGTTGACGGGTTTCGAACATCATGCAAAGAAATACGTCCTAAAATACGCTCTCCAAGAGATTCTACAATTTCTTCGTTTTTCTTAAGTGATCGTACTTCTACACCTCTTAACGTTCCACAATCTTCATCATTCACAATAACATCCTGGGAAACATCTACCAAACGACGGGTCAAATAACCTGCATCGGCAGTTTTTAGTGCGGTATCGGCAAGACCTTTACGTGCACCGTGGGTAGAGATAAAGTACTCAAGAATTGAAAGCCCTTCCTTAAAGTTGGAAAGAATCGGGTTTTCAATAATTTCACCACCACCTGAACTGGACTTTTTAGGCTTAGCCATTAATCCACGCATACCGGTTAACTGACGAATCTGCTCTTTAGAACCACGGGCTCCGGAATCAAGCATCATATATACTGAGTTGAATCCTTGTTTATCTTCGCGGATTCGTTTCATAGCCAATTCAGTTAAACCTGCATTGGTAGAAGTCCAGATATCAATAACCTGATTATAACGTTCGTTATTGGTAATAAGACCCATGTTATAGTTACCGATGATGCCTTCAACCTGTTCGTTGGCTTCATCAATCATGGCCTGCTTCTCTTCTGGAATAATAATATCCCCTAAACTGAAGGAAAGTCCGCCACGGAATGCAAATCCATATCCAAGTCCTTTAATACTATCAAGGAACTCAGAAGTTTCAGGTACGCTGGTGATTTTCAGGATATCCCCAATAATCTCACGCAAAGTTTTCTTCGTAAGTACTTCATTAATGAAACCAGCCTTTTCAGGAACAGATTCGTTAAATAATACCCTACCAACTGTAGTGTCTATGATTTGATACACCAATTCACCAGCTTCGTTAAAATCTTTCGCACGAATTTTTATACTGGCATTAAGGTCAACTTTCTTCTGGTTGTAAGCAATAATAACTTCTTCTGTAGAATAAAAAGTAAGACCTTCTCCTTTAACAGGTTCTTCCTCGGTAGATTTCTTAAGCTTGGTCATATAATACAGACCCAAGACCATATCCTGAGAAGGTACCGTAATTGGCGAACCGTTAGCAGGGTTAAGGATATTATGCGAAGCCAGCATTAACATCTGTGCTTCCAGAATAGCCTCTGGCCCAAGCGGAAGGTGAACCGCCATCTGGTCACCATCAAAATCGGCGTTAAATGCCGTACATGCCAATGGGTGTAATTGTATAGCTTTACCCTCTATAAGTTTTGGCTGGAATGCCTGGATACCTAAACGGTGAAGCGTAGGAGCACGGTTAAGTAATACGGGGTGACCCTTAAGAACGTTCTCAAGAATATCCCATACCACGGGCTCTTTTTTATCTATAATCTTCTTAGCAGATTTTACAGTTTTTACAATACCTCTTTCAATCAGTTTTCTGATTACAAAAGGCTTGTAAAGTTCTGCTGCCATATTTTTTGGAAGACCACATTCAAACATTTTAAGCTCAGGACCTACAACAATAACCGAACGTGCTGAATAATCCACACGCTTACCAAGTAAGTTCTGACGGAAACGACCTTGTTTCCCCTTCAATGAATCTGAAAGGGATTTTAAAGGACGGTTAGAGTCAGTTTTTACTGCTGAAGATTTTCTGGTGTTATCAAACAGAGAATCTACAGATTCCTGAAGCATACGCTTTTCATTTCGCAAAATTACTTCAGGAGCTTTGATCTCCATCAACCTTTTAAGACGGTTGTTACGAATAATCACCCTTCTATAAAGATCATTTAAATCTGAAGTTGCAAAACGACCACCATCAAGCGGAACCAAAGGCCTAAGTTCTGGTGGAATAACCGGCACAACCTTCATAATCATCCACTCCGGATTATTTTCACGGTTCTTGTTTGCATCACGAAGTGCCTCCACAACCTGAAGTCTTTTAAGAGCTTCAGTTTTACGTTGCTTGGAAGTTTCGTTATTTGCTTTATGCCTTAGTTCATAAGAAAGTTCGTTAAGATCGATTCTCTTAAGAATTTCTATAAGACATTCGGCTCCCATTTTAGCGATGAACTTGTTTGGGTCGTTGTCTTCTAAATATTGATTTTCCTGCGGAAGACTATCTAAAACATTAAGATATTCTTCTTCAGTAAGGAAATCCATTTTCTTAAGTGGATCACCTTCTTCATTTTTGGCATTACCAGGTTGGATTACTACATATCTCTCGTAGTAAATAATCATATCCAGTTTTTTGGACGGAAGCCCAAGCAGGTAACCTATTTTATTTGGTAAAGAACGGAAATACCAGATGTGCGCTACAGGAACTACCAGATTGATATGCCCTACACGATCTCTACGTACTTTCTTTTCTGTTACCTCTACACCACAACGGTCACAAACGATCCCCTTGTAGCGAATTCTTTTATACTTTCCACAGGCACATTCGTAATCCTTTACAGGACCAAAAATACGCTCACAGAACAACCCGTCACGCTCTGGTTTGTGCGTACGATAATTGATAGTTTCCGGCTTAAGAACTTCACCACGGGATTCCGCAAGGATAGACTCGGGAGAAGCTAAACCGATAGAGATCTTGTCAAATCTCTGTACTGTATTCTTATCATTATTTCTAGCCATAATAAATGCTGCTACTAATTATTGTGAAAAATCTGTTTTAAAGGGGTGCCTTTGAAACACCCCGTATTTTAAAACAGTAATTTATTCTTCTAACTTAATATCCAGGCCAAGACCTTTCAATTCGTGCATTAACACGTTAAAAGATTCTGGTAATCCAGGTTCTGGCATAGGCTCTCCCTTAACGATTGCTTCGTAAGTTTTTGCCCTTCCTATCACGTCATCAGACTTAACGGTTAAGATCTCTCTTAGCGTACTTGATGCTCCATAAGCCTCAAGTGCCCAAACCTCCATCTCACCAAAACGCTGACCACCAAACTGTGCTTTACCACCAAGAGGTTGCTGTGTAATTAATGAGTAAGGACCAATGGAACGAGCATGCATTTTGTCGTCAATCATGTGTCCTAATTTCAGCATGTAAATTACACCTACAGTTGCACGCTGGTCAAAGCGTTCTCCTGTACCACCATCAAAAAGGTAAGTATGTCCAAATCTTGGGATTCCCGCTTCATCGGTAAGTTCATTGATCTGGTCTATAGTCGCACCATCAAAAATTGGAGTCGCATACTTCTTCCCTAATTTTTGACCTGCCCAACCAAGTACAGTTTCATAAATCTGACCAATATTCATACGTGAAGGTACCCCAAGCGGGTTCAACACGATATCTACCGGAGTTCCATCTTCAAGGAACGGCATATCTTCCTGACGAACGATTCTTGCAACAATACCTTTGTTACCGTGGCGTCCAGCCATCTTATCCCCTACTTTAAGCTTACGCTTCTTAGCGATGTAAACTTTAGCAAGTTTAAGGATACCAGAAGGAAGCTCATCTCCAACAGAAATAGTAAATTTCTCTCTTCTCAAGTTACCTTGAAGGTCGTTCTCTTTAATTTTATAGTTGTGAAGAAGATCTGCTACTAAAGTATTCAGGTGATCATCTGTAGTCCACGTACCTTGCGTAAGGTGCGTGTAATCGTCTACAGCGTTTAACATCTTAAGGGTGTATTTCTTACCTTTTGGCATTACTTCTTCCCCTAAGTCGTTTTGAACCCCTTGTGCCGTTTTTCCTCCAATGATGGCAAATAATTTATCTACCAGATCAGATTTTAAAGTAGCAAATTTAGTTTCGTACTTCATCTCCAAGGCCGAAATATCTTCCTTATCCTGAGCTCTCTTGCGCTTGTCTTTAATAGCTCTGGCAAAAAGTTTCTTGTTAATAACCACACCACTTAATGATGGAGAGGCTTTTAAAGATGCATCTTTAACATCACCTGCTTTATCACCAAAGATCGCTCTTAACAATTTTTCTTCAGGAGTAGGATCACTTTCCCCCTTTGGAGTAATTTTTCCGATAAGAATGTCACCAGGCTTAACCTCGGCACCAATTCTTATCATCCCGTGTTCATCAAGGTCTTTTGTAGCCTCTTCAGAAACGTTTGGAATATCATTGGTCAATTCTTCGTTACCTAGTTTGGTATCACGAACTTCCAGTGAATATTCATCTATATGGATAGAGGTGAAAATATCATCTCTAACTACTTTTTCAGAAATTACAATCGCATCCTCAAAGTTATATCCTTTCCAGGGCATAAAAGCAACCTTCATGTTTCTACCTAAAGCAAGTTCTCCCGCTTCAGTAGCATAACCCTGACAAAGAACCTGACCTCTGGTTACCCTATCCCCTACAGCGACAATTGGCTTAAGGTTAATAGAGGTTCCCTGGTTGGTCTTTCTGAATTTTATAAGATCGTACGTTTTAGAATCACTGTCGAAACTAACCATACGCTCTTCTTCAGTACGATCGTACTTAATTGTGATCTGGTTTGCATCTACATATTCTACTTCTCCCTCTCCTTCAGCATTAATCAATACACGCGAATCTGTAGCAACCTGTCTTTCAAGACCTGTCCCTACAATAGGAGAATCAGCTCTTAATAATGGAACTGCCTGACGCATCATATTAGATCCCATCAAGGCACGGTTTGCATCATCATGTTCAAGGAATGGAATTAATGAAGCCGAAATAGAGGCGATCTGGTTTGGTGCAACATCGGTATAATGTATCTCTTTTGGATCCACAACCGGGAAGTCACCTTCCATTCTCGCAATAACCCTTTCAGAACTAATTGTCCCATCGTCTTCCAAAGGAATATTTGCCTGGGCTATTTTCTTTCCTTCTTCTTCCTCTGCACTAAAATAAACAGCTTCTTCAGAAAGGTTTATTCTACCATCGGTCACATTTCTATATGGAGTCTCGATGAAGCCCATTCCGTTCACTTTTGCATAAACTGCAAGTGAAGAGATCAAACCAATGTTTGGACCTTCAGGAGTTTCAATAGGACAAAGTCTACCATAGTGTGTATAGTGAACATCACGTACTTCAAATCCTGCTCTTTCTCTGGATAAACCACCTGGCCCAAGTGCTGAAAGACGACGCTTGTGGGTAATCTCTGCAAGAGGGTTGGTCTGATCCATAAACTGAGATAACTGGTTGGTACCAAAGAAAGAGTTAATAACAGAAGACAAAGTCTTCGCATTAATTAAATCTATGGGTGTAAACACCTCGTTATCACGAACGTTCATACGCTCACGTATTGTACGAGCCATACGGGCAAGACCAACACCAAACTGCTGAGACAACTGCTCACCTACGGTTCTAACACGACGGTTAGACAGGTGATCAATATCATCAATCTCGGCTTTAGAGTTTATAAGTTCGATAAGATATTTAACAATGGTAATGATATCTTCTTTGGTAAGCACCTGCTTATCCATAGCCACATCAAGACCAAGTTTTTTATTCATTCTGTAACGACCAACTTCTCCAAGACTGTAACGCTGATCTGAGAAAAATAATTTATCGATAATACCACGAGCCGTTTCCTCATCTGGCGGTTCTGCATTACGTAGCTGACGATAAATATGTTCTACCGCTTCTTTTTCAGAATTGGTAGGGTCCTTTTGTAAGGTATTGTGAATAATCGCATAGTCGCCGGTTTGATTATCCTCCTTATGAAGAAGAATAGTTTTACTACCAGTTTCCAGAATTTCTTCTATATGTTCCTTTTCAAGTTCTGTATCACGATCCAGAACTATTTCATTACGTTCAATTGAAACTACCTCTCCAGTGTCTTCATCAACAAAATCCTCATACCAGGTATTCAATACACGAGCCGCAAGTTTACGACCCAATACTTTCTTAAGTCCTGTTTTTGAAACCTTTACTTCTTCTGCAAGATCAAAGATTTCAAGAATATCTTTATCACGCTCAAATCCAATAGCACGGAAAAGCGTTGTAACAGGTAATTTTTTCTTCCTATCGATATAAGCGTACATTACGCTGTTAATATCGGTAGCAAATTCTATCCATGATCCTTTAAAAGGAATAACACGGGCAGAATAAAGTTTTGTTCCATTAGCATGGAAAGATTGTCCAAAGAAAACCCCCGGCGAACGGTGTAACTGAGATACCACTACACGCTCTGCACCATTGATACAAAAGGTACCACTTGGGGTCATATAAGGGATAGTTCCCAAATAAACGTCCTGCACGATGGTTTCAAAATCTTCATGTTCCGGATCTGTACAGTAAAGCTTCAACCTCGCTTTAAGCGGAACACTGTAAGTCAAACCACGCTCGATACATTCCTGGATGGAATATCTTGGCGGGTCCACAAAATAATCTAAAAATTCTAGTACAAATTGGTTACGGGTGTCCGTAATTGGGAAGTTCTCTAAGAAGGTATTATACAGACCTTCATTTCCCCGCTCTTCTGATTTTGTTTCTAATTGAAAGAAGTCCTGAAATGACTTGATCTGGATATCCAGAAAGTCAGGATAGTCAGGCCTATTCTTTACAGAAGAGAAACTCAATCTTTCAGTTTGCTTTGCTAACATCTATGGACGGAATTATAATTTGTTATATATATGGAGTGCGTTACAAGGACTGTGCCGTTATATACGCAAAAGGGTTTAGACCTTCAGGAGCGAATCCTGAGGCCTAAACCTAAATAATATTGCTTTTGTCAAGCTTATTTAAGCTCAACCTCAGCTCCTGCTTCTTCTAACTGTGCTTTTAATGCTTCAGCTTCATCTTTAGTAACACCTTCTTTTACTGGGGCAGGTGCACCATCAACTAATCCCTTAGCGTCTTTAAGACCAAGACCAGTAAGTTCTTTTACAAGTTTAACTACTGCAAGCTTAGCACCTCCCGGAGCTTTAAGGATTACATCAAATTCAGTTTGCTCTTCAGCGGCTTCTTCACCACCTCCGGCACCACCAGAAACAGCAACAGCTGCAGCTGCAGGCTCAATACCATATTCTTCTTTTAGAATATCAGCTAACTCATTAACTTCTTTTACAGTCAAGTTAACCAATTGTTCTGCGAAATCTTTTAAATCTGCCATTTTTCTATCGTTTTAAAAAGTTCTTTAATTTATAATTGTTAAAAAGTGCGTACGTATCTATCCTTCTTTTTCAGAAAGGGTTTTCAGAATTCCGGCTATTTTACCGCCACCAGATTTAAGTGCTGAAACAACATTTTTAGCAGGTGATTGCAACAATCCGATGATATCTCCAATAACTTCTTCTTTAGATTTGATATTTACAAGGGCATCCAGGTAATTATCGCCTACATATACAGCTTCTTCAACAAAAGCTCCTTTTAGAAGAGGCTTATCAGATTTTTTTCTGAATTCTTTTATAACTTTTGCCGGAGCATTTCCGGTTTCAGATAACATTATTGAGGTATTACCCTTAAGTACTGATGGGAGATCTGCGAAATCCTTATCAGTTGCTTCCATGGCTTTCGCCAATAATGTATTTTTAACTACCGATAGCTTAATATCTGCCTTAAAACAAGCTCTTCTCAAATTAGAAGTCGCTCCTGCATTTAATCCAGAAATATCTGCTAAATAGATGGTTGGAGAATCAGCTAACTGGGCAGTTAAATCTTTTATTACTTGTGATTTTTCTTCTCTTGTCATAATAACTTATTATTGCTCAGTAAACCTTTTAGTGTCAATTGCCACACTCGGGCTCATGGTGCTAGCCATATAAATACTCTTTATATAGACACCCTTAGCAGCCTGAGGCTTCAACTTTACCAGCGTAGTTAATAATTCTCTTGCGTTACCAGCAATTTTTTCAGCATCAAAAGATGCTTTTCCAACTGCAGCGTGAACAATACCTGTTTTATCAACTTTAAAGTCAATTTTACCAGCCTTAACATCAGATACTGCTTTCCCAATATCCATAGTTACTGTACCGGTTTTTGGGTTAGGCATTAAACCTCTTGGACCAAGAATACGGCCAAGGGGACCTAATTTTCCCATTACACTAGGCATTGTGACGATAACGTCAACATCTGTCCACCCACCTTTGATCTTCTCAAGATATTCATCCAATCCAACGTAATCAGCACCTGCTTCTTTCGCCTCCTCTTCTTTATCTGGAGTTACAAGAGCCAGGACCTTAACATCTTTTCCGGTACCATGAGGAAGTGTAACCACCCCTCTAACCATTTGATTCGCTTTACGTGGATCTACGTTCAAACGAACGGCCAAATCCACAGAAGCATCAAAGTTCTCGTTGGAAACTTCTTTTATTAAAGCTGAAGCTTCTGCCACCGAATATAGCTTACCGCTTTCGATTTTAGATTGAGCTTCCTTTTGCTTTTTAGTTACTTTTGCCATTTCTTAATTTCTTTTAGGATTAAAACGGTGCACTACCTTTTACAGTTATTCCCATTGAACGTGCTGTTCCGGCAACCATTTTCATCGCAGATTCTACAGTAAATGCATTTAAGTCCTGCATTTTATCTTCTGCAATAGCTCTAACCTGATCCCAAGAAACACTTGCTACTTTTTTTCTGTTAGGTTCCCCAGAACCTTTTTTAGATTTAGATGCTTCCAATAACTGTACTGCTGCAGGAGGAGTCTTGATAATAAAATCAAAAGACTTATCACCATAAACAGTAATCGCAACAGGCAATACTTTACCTTGTTTATCCTGTGTTCTCGCATTAAATTGCTTACAGAACTCCATGATATTAACTCCGGCAGCACCTAAAGCAGGTCCAACTGGTGGTGAAGGGTTAGCAGCACCTCCGCGAACTTGTAGTTTTACAACTTTACTTACTTCTTTTGCCATTTTCTAAATTTTTAGGTGATAGTTTGTTAGAGTGGAAGCTTTAAAAAACTATCAAAAAATATGTAACAAATATTGTTATACTTTTTCTACTTGCATGTAGCTCAATTCAAGTGGTGTCTTTCTTCCGAAAATTTTCACCATTACCTCAAGCTTACGTTTCTCTTCATTTATCTTCTCAACCGTTCCGTTGAAACCATTAAAAGGACCATCAATCACTTTTATAGTTTCACCTATAGTGAATGGGATTGCGACGTTGTCTTCCTTTACAGAAAGTTCGTCCACTTTACCTAACATACGGTTTACCTCAGATTTCCTAAGCGGTACAGGATCACCTCCTTTTGTTTCACCTAAAAATCCAATTACTCCGTTTATCCCTTTTATAATGTGCGGAATCTCTCCAATAAGATTTGCTTGCACCATAATATATCCTGGAAAGTAAACACGTTCTTTATTCACTTTCTTTCCATTTCTTATCTGAATAACCTTTTCTGTTGGAACAAGAACCTGATCTACCTGATCTTCAAGGCCGTGATGAGAAATCTCTCTTTCAATATAATCCTTGACCTTATTTTCCTGACCACTAACGGCACGAACTACATACCACTTTTTATCCTTTACCTCTGCCATTTGTACTTTTTTAAGATTTAATCCATTCGAAATACTGCTCTATTGCAGAGCTAAACAAAGAATCAACACCCCAAACTGCCAATGAGAAAATAATGGAAAATACAGCAACCAAGATAGTTAATCGCTGAGCCTCAGGCCAGCTTGTCCAGGTAACATGGTTTTTTAACTCGTTATAAGATTCTGATATGTAATTAACAATTCCTGCCATTTCTTGATTTATTTGCACGGATTGAGAGGCTACCTTCGACTTTTCTCAGGACAGGCTTCTCGCCACAATTTTTCTAGATATCCTGAAAATTTAAGGCTCCAATAAAGAACCAATTTTCTTTTGCACGGGTTGAGAGGCTCGAACTCCCGACACCTGGTTTTGGAGACCAGTGCTCTACCAACTGAGCTAAACCCGTAGATATAAAGGAAGGTATCCCGATTTGCAGCGGGATACCTTTATATATTCAATCCTGGATTAATCTAGAATCTCAGTTACCTGACCAGCACCTACAGTTCTACCACCTTCACGGATAGCAAAACGAAGTCCCTGGTTCATAGCAATAGCCTGGATCAATTCAACCGTAATTGTAAGGTTATCTCCCGGCATTACCATTTCAACTCCTTCTGGAAGACTAATTGTTCCAGTTACATCAGTTGTACGAACGTAGAACTGTGGACGGTAGTTGTTATGGAATGGAGTGTGACGTCCACCTTCTTCTTTCTTCAGGATATAAACCTCAGCTTTAAATTTAGCGTGTGGCGTTACAGAACCTGGCTTAGTAATTACCATACCTCTTGAAATCTGAGATTTCTCAATACCTCTAAGAAGAATACCAACGTTATCTCCAGCTTCACCTCTATCTAATATCTTACGGAACATTTCAACCCCTGTAATTGTAGAAGTAAGTTTACCAGCTCCCATACCGATAATCTCTACAGGATCCCCGGTGTTAGCTACACCAGTTTCAATACGACCTGTAGCAACAGTACCACGACCTGTAATAGAGAATACATCTTCGATAGGCATCAAGAAAGACTTATCAACATCACGCTCAGGTAGTTCGATCCAGCTATCTACAGCTTCCATCAAATCAAGAACAGATTTTGACCATTTCTCATCACCTTCCAAAGCTCCAAGTGCAGAACCTGAAATTACAGGACCATTATCACCATCATACTCATAAAAAGAAAGAAGGTCTCTTACTTCCATCTCAACCAATTCCAATAATTCTTCATCGTCAACAAGGTCAACTTTATTCAAGAATACCACGATTCTTGGAATACCAACCTGACGTCCTAAAAGGATGTGTTCACGAGTTTGCGGCATAGGACCATCTGTTGCAGCCACCACAAGGATAGCACCGTCCATTTGAGCAGCACCAGTAACCATGTTCTTTACATAATCGGCGTGACCAGGACAGTCAACGTGTGCGTAGTGACGGTTTGCAGTCGAATACTCTACGTGAGAAGAGTTAATGGTAATACCTCTTTCCTTCTCTTCAGGAGCATTATCAATTTGATCAAAAGCACTTGCTTCTGAATAACCAGCATCAGCCATTACTCGTGTAATCGCTGCAGTTAAAGTTGTTTTTCCGTGATCTACGTGTCCAATTGTACCAATATTAAGGTGCGGTTTGGAACGATCATAAGTTTCCTTTGCCATAATTAATACTTATTTAATCTTAGTTATATATTAGTGTTCAATTTTATACAAAAACAAGAGCCAACGACGAGAATTGAACTCGTGACCTCTTCCTTACCAAGGAAACGCTCTACCCCTGAGCTACGTCGGCTTTTAAAAGAGGCACTTCAAATACCCCGGCTCACAATTCACTATACCGTAAACAACAAAAATAACCCCAAACCTTATCAGGTTTTTAGGTTAATTATTACCTACAACAAAACAGAAAGTTTCATTACCTTCTGTTCTCAAATCCCAAGCCTGCAAATAAACAAAACAGAAGAATCGCAATCTAAATCAATTCTTTTCCTGAAATCGTCCTGAAGCAGAGAATTAAATTCACCACCTCTTCACAAAGCCATCACGAACTCAAAGTTCCAGACTTTTTTAGAGCGGGAGACCGGGTTCGAACCGGCGACATTCAGCTTGGAAGGCTGACGCTCTACCAACTGAGCTACTCCCGCATTCAAACGATAAAAGGCGCAAGAATTAATGTTTAACATTAGACCTTTAACCTTTTTCATTTTTTGTGGGGAGAGCAGGATTCGAACCTGCGAAGTTAAAAACAGCAGATTTACAGTCTGCCCTCGTTGGCCGCTTGAGTATCTCCCCAATTCAATTTTACACAATTTCACAGAACCATTATCGTTTTACCGACTCAGCCTTGTGATGGTATTTTTGCGGCTGCAAATAAATGTAAATTTACATTACCATCCAAAGCATTTCTTTAAAATTTTAAAGAACTTTCATCACAGTATTCAGGATCAATATCATACAACTGAAATATCACCGAAATGATCTGTAAATATCCTTCAAAATTTCAGAGCCGATGGAGGGACTCGAACCCACGACCTGCTGATTACAAATCAGCTGCTCTAGCCAGCTGAGCTACATCGGCCTTTCACTATTTTCTTCAATAAAAAAGCCCGCTATTTCTAACGGACTGCAAATGTAATTAAATTATTTATTTCTCAAAACATTTAAATAAAAAAATGCTTAAGCATGTGCACTCATTTTTTCTTTTTTCTTAATCAATTGCCGTTGCAGAGAACTAACACAATCATCTACACATTCTTCAAACCTCTTACAGGTCTTTTTCACCATTATATCGCCCCCGGGAATACTTAATAAAATTTCTGTTATCTTATTTTCCTTACCACTTGTGTTCTGAACTTTCAGATATACATCTGCAAAGACGATCTTGTCATAATAATTTTCAAGCTTGTCCAGTTTCCTTTGGATAAAATCTACCAGTTTCTTATCAGCATTAAAGTTGACGGATTGCACATTTACTTTCATGTTCTATAGATTTAGTTAAACAAATGGTTGAAATTAATCTTTCTTATTCCTGGGGTGAGCTAATTGGTGCACTTTAGATAGTTCCGAAATACTGTTATGAGTATAAACCTGGGTTGAAGCAAGGCTCGAGTGACCCAATAGTTCTTTTACAGCATTAAGATTCGCACCCTTATTGAGCAAATGAGTAGCAAATGAGTGGCGTAAAATATGAGGGCTCCTCTTTAACTTACCAGAAACCTTACTAAAATAATTATTAATAAGTCGATAAACAAAACTTTCATAAAGTTTCTTCCCACTATCTGTTATAAAAAAATAACTAGTTCCCGTGTGTTCTGCCGTTGCCGGTCTTTTATCCAGGTAAATTTCTATAGTCTCAAGAACAGATGGTAATAATGGCAAATAACGCTCCTTATTCCATTTACCTAAGACCTTCAGCATTTGGTTTTTGATATCTACATCATTGATCTGCAGCTCGATTAATTCAGCACGCCGTATTCCGGTGGAATAAAGGAGTTCGATAATCAATTTGTCGCGAATACTGCTAAAATCATCACCATCAACGAAATCCAAAACACTACCCACTTCTTTTTCTGAAAACGGAACCTGCACCTTTCCGCCCGTCTTTAAGGCTTTATGTTTTGCCAAAGGCGAAAATTCTATTTGTTTTGTCTTAAGGAGAAAACGGTAATATGATTTTAAAGAAGATATTTTCCGATTAATACTACGGTTCGAAATCCCGCTGTCAACCAGCCGCACGATCCAGTTTCGTATTTCCTGATAACTTATTCTGGAAATATCCTCTTCTTCATATTCCTGAAGAATAAATTCTGAAAATGATTCCAGATCATTTTTATAAGCTGTGACAGTATGAGCCGAATAATTCTTTTCAAGCTGAAGATAATCGATAAAGTGAGAATAGGTCATAAAAAAAACTGTTGGTAAACAAAGTTATAAAACTTTAATTTACCAACAGTTCATATATTCATACCAAAGAAGCAGGACTTCAAAGGCTTTTAATCATTCCTTTCCAAGAGAAAGAAACAGGATAATTCCTGAATTACAGAAATAAATCTAGATCTCTTCCTGATCTCTTAGATGCTGAATGTATTCAGCTTTTTGGATTTGAGCCCTACGTTCTACTGACGGCTTTGTGAAATGTTGACGGCTTCTCAACTGACGCATTGTTCCGGTTTTATCAAACTTTCTCTTAAAACGCTTCAGCGCTCTATCAATATTTTCTCCGTCTTTTACTGGTATTATTAACATAGTGTCACCTCCTTTCTTTAAAAATTATTTAAGATTGCAAATATAGACCATTTCTCTAAATCCGCAATTATATTTTGTTTTATTTCTGATCTTCTTTTCCTGAAATTATTTCTGAATGCTGAATTTTAAATTTAGAACTAAAAAGCATCAAAAAAACGTGTCGAAAGCTACTGCAGATCGATAATTGCCATTTTTGGTCATCCTCTTTATCACTGATCCCACTAACACATATTCTGAAAGTTGGGTGCTGAATTAAAAACATCCAAAAAGTGCCTCAGGAATTAATCAATATCGATAATTGCCAATTTAAGGCAAGCACAAATTCAAATTGCAGCTTTTTCAACCTGCAAACTGACACCTCTGAACTGCCAACTAAACTTTGAACTTCAAACTTACCGCGCTGCCGGCTTATATTCTTTTTTGTCAATTATCATCTTAGCGATAATTTCTCTTAAAATTTCAGAGGTGCCACCGCCTATAGGGCCCAATCTGCTATCCCTGTAAAGCCTTGCCAGCGGATAATCTTCCATATAACCATATCCACCAAGCATCTGTAGTGATTCGTAAATCACTTTATCTGCCATTCTTGTAGACAAAAGTTTAGACATACTGGCTTCCTTTACAACATACTGCCCTTCCCCCAGCCTCTTTGCGATAGAGTAATTAAATTCCCTGCACATTTCCACTTCACTGGCCATATCTGCCACGCTGTGTCGCAACGCCTGGAACTTATCAATTGTTTTTCCAAAAGCTTCCCGCTCAGACATATAGTTTATTGCATAACCCAGTGCATATTCTGCACGGGCATGGGCGTTAATGCCCATAATCAATCGCTCCATTGCAAAATGCTGCATAATATAGGAGAAGCCCTTATCCTTATCTCCCATAAGGTTTTCTACCGGCACCTCTACATTGTCAAAGGCCAATTCCGCAGTGTCAGACGCACGCCAACCTAATTTATCAAGTTTATTAGCCGAAATTCCGGGAGTTTCGCGGTCTATAATGAAAATACTCATTCCTTTATTTCCCTCCTCCGGACTTGTCTTTGCAGCCACCACGAGGTAATCTGAATAAACCCCGTTAGTTATAAAAGTTTTGGACCCGTTGATAATGTACTTATCATCTTTTTTTACTGCGGTAGTTTTCATTCCGGCCACATCAGACCCTCCAAAAGGCTCTGTAATACAAAGACATCCTATTTTATCCCCCTCGATACTCGCAGTAAGATATTTCTCTTTTATTTCCTGGCTTCCCTCGGTTTTTACGTGGGTCATTGCCAGGTAAGCATGTGCCCACATTGCGGCAGCAAAACCTCCAGAATCTATTTTTTGCAGTTCTTCCAGAAAGATAACGGTATAAAAAATATCCAGATTAAGCCCTCCAAATTCCTCTGGCTGATTAAGGCCAAAATATCCCATTTCACCAAATTTCTTCCAGATAAACCTTTCTATAGTACCGGACTTCTCCCATTTTTCTATATGAGGAACTACTTCCTTCTGAAGAAAATCCTGAAAGCTTTTTCTAAATAGTTGATGTTCCTCTGTAAAATACATATTGTTCATAATCTGTTTTTTTCACGGACCTCAATTTTAAAAAATGCAAGGCCACATAATACCAATTAAAAAGTACTTGATATTTATTTTAATCCAGCGTCAAATATAATTTAATCCTGTCAATTTTCTCTGAAGGAAAACTTTCTATTTTCGACAACTCTTCAAAAGAAGTTATTCCTTCGTGCAATTGCCGATAATTGACAATTTCCCTTGCCAGCTCATAGTTAAAATAAGGTATCTCCGAAAGTTCTATAACACTCAGGATATTTATATTCTTCTGAAGAAAATCCGGTTTCTGGATGACTTTGTAATTCCGAAGAATACTTTCTCTCGTCTCAAAAGTAAGGCCATAGATATCTTTTAACTGAATATCTCCCATAAATCCGCCTATTTTACTCCTGTAGTTAACGATACGTGCCGCCAATACTTCTCCAATACCATTCACCTTCATCAAATCTTCTGCCGAAGCTGAATTAAGATCCTTTTGTTTTATACTATTTACTTTTTCTGCGGAAGCAATACCGGCAGTTTTTCTTTCCTGTACCCAATCCGGAAATTTAAAATAAGGAGAAAGTGCACTAAGCAAAGAATCTGAAATTCCCGTAACCTTCTGAAAATTTTCAGAAGAATTTATCCATTTCCCCTTTTCCCGGAAGCGCAGTAATTTATCAATCTCATCTGGTGACATTCCAAGAGTATAGCCTTTAAAATCGGTAATATAATTCGGATTAAAAGGAAAAATCTTGACAGAATCATTCGAAGTACGTAACAGCTTTATAGAATCCACCTTCGCCTGGTAAACTTTTATTTCTTCCGAAGAAAGAGGCGTCTCTTCAGCATTAGAAGAAAAAGCAACTGTAAAGTAAAGTACCTGCAGAGCAATAATGATACATACCAAAAGAAAAATCCCATTTTGCTGACTTCTACTGAAAACAAAATGGGATTTAAATTTCATTTTATTATTAAAACTTAGGTGGACTTAAGTTTACCATCCTTAGTAAAAAGCTCTCCTGCTTTTAATTTCCTGAAGTATTCCTTCAAATCTGATCGTACTTCCCCAGACATTATATAAAGTCCTATAATATTAGGGAAAGACATTGCGAGAATCATCATATCTGAAAAGTTTAAGACAGCTCCTAAACTTACTGAAGCTCCTACTACTACAAATACAAGGAAAAGAAGTTTATAGACCAATTCTGTTCTTTTACTTTTTCCAAACAGGTAAGTCCAGGACCTCATCCCGTAGTAAGACCAGGAAATCATAGTAGAAAAGGCAAAAAGAAATACTGCTAAGGCAAGTACATAAGGAAACCAGGAGATAACACTTGCAAAAGCTTCAGAAGTGAGTTGTGCACCCCCTATTCCTTCTACCTCGTGCATTCCGGTGAAAATCAGAACCAAAGCAGTTAAGGTACAAACAACAACAGTATCTATAAACGGCTCCAGCAAAGCGACGAAACCTTCAGACGGTGGGTTGTGGGTTTTAGCGGTACTGTGCGCAATTGCAGCAGACCCCACACCTGCCTCATTAGAAAAGGCAGCTCTCTGAAAACCTACAATCATTACTCCTATTATTCCACCTTTTAAAGCAGAAGGGCTAAATGCACCATCGAAAATCGCATTAAATGCAGGTCCTATATTTTCAATATTTATACCTATAACAATAAGGGCCCCCAATACATACACACCGGCCATAAATGGCACCACCTTACCTGTTACATTGGCTATACTCTTAATTCCTCCAATAATTACAACTCCTACAAGAACGGCAACCACAAGTCCAAACCAGAATCCGTTTCCGGCAAGCCAGGAGAACTGACCCGCCAAAATTTCGAAAGACTGGTTGGCCTGGAACATATTTCCACCACCAAAAGAGGCACCAATACCCAGGATTGCAAAGAATCCCGCAAGGAATTTCCCAAGTCCTCTCATATTACGCTTTTCCAGCCCATATCGCAGGTAATTCATTGGCCCTCCAAATATTCTTCCTTCAGAATTGATAAACCTGTATTTTACTCCCAAAGTACATTCTACGAATTTTGAAGACATCCCTAGTAATCCTGCAATTATCATCCAGAAAGTAGCGCCCGCACCACCCAGAGATACAGCCACAGCTACACCTGCAATATTCCCCAAGCCAACAGTAGCCGAAACTGCTGTGGTTAGAGCCTGAAAATGAGTAATACTTCCTGGAGCATCGGGATCATCATATTTCCCTTTTGCAAGTTCAAGGGCATGTTTAAACCCTCTAATATTAATAAAGCCCATTCTTATAGTAAAAAAGGCCGCACCAAAAATAAGCCAAACCACAATAAAAGGGATATCGTTTGTTTGGGGATCTCCGTTGGGGTGAGCGAGGATTACCGGCTCATCATATTCTATTTCTGCCAGGTAATGTGCACCTGTTTCTATTAAATCCTCTGTATTTTCGTAATCATAAATTACATTTCCTTCCTCCACCAGGTAATTTACATTACCGCTGGCCTCTGCATAGACATTTGTGTCGCCTTCATTTTCAGAGGTTACTACAGCAATCTGTTCCCCGTTATTAACGTGTGCACCCTCTTCAACTAACCATTCTTTAAGTATGTACTTATTTTGAATGTTAGGCTCCCAACCCGGTGTCGCAACTTTTTTAATATCTGAATAGACAACAGGATCATAAATCCCAAGAGCAGAAAACGGATCCCAGAAAAGAATCTCCGTCATACTATCCACAATAGGAACAAAGGTTCCGTTAAAATGTTCTGTTATGGCTTCTGCTTCTACAGTATAATTTACAGTCCTTGTATTATTATTACTGTCTGTAATTACAATTTTGTAAGGTATGCCTTCTACAAGTCCTTCGGCACGGTTAGATTCCAAGGGAGTACTACGATTAGACCATTTGTAGGAATAAGGAGGAGTTCCTCCGGATACTTCAAGAGCGATAAATCCATCATTTATGATGTTCGTGGGATTTCCAACTTCGGCATCTACTTCAAGTTCCTGAGCAAATCCTGATAATAGCGGCAATAAAAGAATGAACGAAAGTAGGTACTTTCTCATATAGTCAATAAGAGTTTAGATAGGTTAATTTTTCCGCGAAGCAAGATGCTAAAAAATTAACCCTTTTCAAATTTTTACAAGTTAAATTCCAAAGAAATTGTTAAAACATATTTTTCAAAAATCCCGTTCCACAAGCTTCTTCCAACAGATCACCTGGTTACAGATCAAAAACAGAAGTCCGCTTTGTATAAACTAAATCCTTCAGTTTTAACCAGAAAGCAAGGATGAGATAAAACACAAAACCTATTCCCACGGTAAAAAATGATGCATATATAAAAAAGAGCCTTACGCTTTTTGCACGCATACCTAACTTATCTGCGAGACGGGAAGATACATAAAAACCATGTCTCTCAAAAAAGTAGCGGATATTATAAATGAAGCTGCGCATAGTGCAAAAATAAAGATTATTTTAGATTTGATTGTAAAAGACTAACCCCCAGTTCACAATCCATACATCTATTTTTATCGCAGTAGTTCCTTTTTAAATGCAACAGGGCCTGGGAATGGAGCGCATCTGAGGGAAGATTTGGTTTTAGCTCATAAAACCTTGAAACAACAGAGTTTTCTTCAGCAATTAATGTTCTGGCCACCTCGACAACTGGCTCTAGCGGCTTACCCATTTTACGGGCATAAACAAAGTTGAAAGGAATAACGGTGTTAATCAGGATCAAATTAATGAACTTCAAGGTTGTTTTCTTTTTCCTCTCGCGATGTTCTCTTCCAAAGTTGTAATGCGTAAGCCAGTAACCATCTACCTCAACCTGGAATTTCCTGATCAAACCCGTGAGATCTGAAAAATTTGTTACTTCCCTGAAAACATTTTGTTCAGAAGCGTAGATTTCTGCCAGCTGCATTAAGCGAATAGTAGGAAAATTGTCGGGTCGCAGCCTAAAAAACCTCGGTTTTGTTATTCCAGAATTGTTAAGAGTATATTTGTGCTTTAGGTATCTGTAATTCTTTTTTAGATCCTGGAAATAAATATCTTCATAATCACTTTCAAGCAAACCAGCCTGCCCCAGCAAAAGTGACTGTAGAACCTTTTTGTTGCTGAAATTCTTCTTAATTATCCTGAAGTCAAAACTTCCTGCTATTTGTAGAAAAGCTTCTCCGTTCACATTTAATCCAAAATTTTTGGCCAACAGCTGAAACAACACTGCTTCCCAATCATTTCCGGTTTTCTTAAGAAGGTTAGTGATTAGCATCGATTTCTCCTCCAGCCTTTCAAAATACATTCTTTCCAGCCAGCGGTCTGTCTTAAACAAGTCGAGTTCCGGAAAAAATTTCTCGCAATTTATCCAGTTTTTATCAGTAGAATTAAGACGATTGTATTGTTCGAGAACATTCATATTCACCAAGTTCTCCAACTCTAAAGTGGGCACTGCGGAATTCTCCTTTCGGAAGATATCCACATCATGCTGCCAGACTACATGCAGGATGACATTATCATAATTTTCGTCAGTCTCGTGGTGATGAGCGTACCAATCTGAAGATTTTATGTGTATTTCGACATTTCCAGCCCACAATTGCTTCCCAATTTTTATCCGGGCGTTAAAGAAATCCGGGCCTGAAAGCTGATTATGCATCCCAACCTCAGAAATTAATATTTCCTCACCATTGGTTGTCCTTGCTTCCTGAAATTTAAACTTTTTGAATTTCCAGAGATAATGTAAAAAATCTTCCCGCATCTACTAAATGTAGACAAAATATCCTTTTGAAAATCAATTACATATATTATTCTGAAAGTTTTTCAGCAACTTTTGCCACAATATCCTCAACCCAATATCTATACATCAACCCACTGGGGTGGAGACCGTCCTGAGCGACCAGGTCCGGATCTCTCTCAGCTTCCCGGGAAATAGGAGTAATATTAAAAAAATCTACTTCATAGTCTTCAGCCACCCTTCTAAAAACCGCATTATATTCATCGATTTCTTCAGAAATAGCTTCAGCATTCGCCTGTCCAAAAGGAGTTGCACCATAATCTGGAATACTAAGTGCGAAGACTCCGTTTTCCCTGGTTTTACTGTGATTTATAGCCTTTCTAAAAACCTGCCTTAATTCCTCTTCATATTCATCAATAGGTTTATTTTGATACTGGTTATTAACACCAATTAGAATAGAAACCAGATCAAAATCCCGCTGTACATTCAGCTCATCCTCTATACCACGAAGCAAATTCCTGGTTGTCCAGCCCGTTTTGGCAATAATTTTTGGTGGCGCAACCTTATAACCCCTTTCTTTAAGGGCTTCCATTAACTGCACCGGCCATCGCTCATTCACCTCAACACTTTCACCAATAGTATAAGAATCACCCAAAGCCAGGTAGCTGTAATTCATATCTTCGGAATCTGTAACTTCTGAATTAGCTGTTTCTGAAGTGGAACTACAGGCAGACAAGAGGACTAAAAAAAGCAGAAAACTGATTGTTCTTTTCATAGGAAGAATTTAAGTTCAAAATAACCTATTTTTCAATAACTCAAAACTTTTTAATCTGCTTTTACTGAAATAGCTGTGTCTCTTAAAAAATCAGTCTTAAGGGCAAGTTAAACTTCCCTGAAAACAAGCAATAGTTTTGAATAATTGCACGCTTTAACTATCTTTTATTACTGAAGAATTAAACCTCTTCAACAATAAAGCAGAAACCTATGGAAGAGCCGGCTGAAAAAAGGAACAAATCCAATTCCAATCCCGAAAGGGATAGTGAGAATAATTTTAGGGAGGAAAGAGCCAGTCGTAGATCTGCCGCTTCCAAAAAAAAGATCGATAAAACCTCTTATAGAAAACATAAAAATCCAGTTATCAGGGCCCTTTCCAAAACAGGTTATACCGTCTGGATTGTGGTAATGGCCATTGGGCTGTTAATGGCTTTTATTGTTTCAGTAGCTTTGCTATGAAAATTCTTTACATTTCTTTTACAATATATGTACTTACTTTTATCTCCTTCGAAATCCTGAAATTCTTTGGAATTCCCCTTCCCGGCTGGACAACCTCCTATCTTAACGATTTCCTTTGCATGCCTATAGTGCTTACTGTATGTTTAAAAGCTGTTCACTTTATTGAAAAAAAATCTTCCATCACATTAAGCCTGCCTCAAATTTTGATCCTCACTTCTTTTTATGCCGTGTATTTTGAATTATTACTGCCGCAAATAAGTGCCCGCTACACCGCCGACTTTCTTGATGTTCTTATTTATTTCAGTGGAACATTTTTATTCTATTTTTTGCAGTATATAAGTTTCCGAAAATCAGGAAGAAACAGAAAAGCTGCCTGAATTGGGCAGCTTCTTTAAATTCTTAGGAAATTTCATCTTCCACCGGACCTTCATCCAGAAAGCCTTTTTTCCGCATCCAGTCATCATTAAACATCTTTCCGACATATCTGCTCCCGTGATCGTGAAATAGCACCACCACAACATCATCCTTCTTAAAATGTTCTTTTAACTGAAGCAGTCCTTTTGCTGCTGCCCCTGCACTGTTTCCCAGGAAGAAGCCTTCTTCCTTGGCCAGTTTTTGGGTGTAAATTGCCGCATCTTTATCGGTTACTTTGGTGAACCCGTCAATTATATTAAAATCTACGTTTTTTGGCAGGATATCCTCACCAATTCCCTCTGTTACATAGGGATAGATTTCATTTTTGTCGAATTCCCCGGTTTCATGATACTTTTTAAACACCGAACCATACGTATCGATTCCCCAAACTTTAATATCCGGATTTTTTTCCTTTAAAAATTTTCCAACTCCAGAAATGGTGCCTCCCGTACCAACACCAACAACAAAATGCGTTACTTTACCATCGGTTTGTTGCCAGATTTCGGGTCCGGTGGTTTCGTAATGCGCCCTGGTATTTGCCAAGTTGTCGTATTGATTCACATACCAGGAATTTGGCGTTTCTTCAGCAAGTCTTTTTGAGGTCGAGTAATAAGATTGCGGATCCTCTGGCGCAACATCTGTAGGGCAAACCACCACTTCACTGCCCACTGCCTTTAAAATGTCAATTTTCTCCTTGCTTTGTTTATCTGAAAGCACACAGACCATTTTATAACCTTTTACAATGGCGGCAAGTGCAAGGCCCATCCCCGTATTCCCAGAAGTTCCCTCTATGATTGTCCCGCCCGGCTTCAGCAAACCTTTTTCTTCAGCTTCTTCTACCATTTTTAGGGCCATCCTGTCTTTTACAGAATTTCCGGGATTAAAAGTTTCGTATTTGGCAAGTACAAGCGCATCGATGTCCTTTGTGATTTTATTCATTTTCACCAAAGGGGTGTTACCAATTGTACCTAGTATATTTTCTTTATAGTCCATGCTTCTTCTTTAGTTCGGCAAAGGTAAAAAATTGCACCCAAACCTCGTTGTTCAGTATTAAATTCGCAAAATAATTAGCAAAATACGTTCCGATAATTGCAATTATTCAAATTTCATGGCTTTAACCGGAGAAATTTTCGAAATAATTACTGAAGGTATCAGCAACATCAACATGCAGAGCACCAGAGTCCCAACGTTTACTGCCAAAATGTAATTCCAATGAAGATAAACAGGCACTTCGGTCACATAATAGGTGCGGGGATCTAACGGAAAAAGTTTAAAATATTTCTGAAGAACCAGCAAACCAAGCCCAATTAAATTTCCCCAGAACAAACCCTGGAAAATAAGGTAGGCGGCATTATAAAGAAAAATTTTCCTGATATTCCAATCTGTACTTCCCAAAGCTTTTAGAACACCTATCATTTGTGTTCTTTCCAGGATAAGGACCAGCAGCGCAGTGATCATGTTAATTCCTGCCACCAGGATCATAATACCAATAATAAGTGCTGTATTAAAATCAAAAAGGGACATCCACTCAAAAATGGCATAATACCTTTGGGTAATCGTTTGCGTATCCAGAAAAGAACCTGTATTCTCATACACTTCATTTCCTTTCCTGTCAATCTCATCAAAATCCTGGACAAAAACTTCAAAATTTCCTACCTCATCATCTTCCCACCTGTTTAAACGCTGAATATGCCTTATGTCCGCAATCATATACAGCTCATCAAACTCCTGAAAACCTGAATCGTAGATCCCCGTAATTTCAAAAGCCCGTAATAAAGGCCGCTCATTCTCTGCCCTTAAAAAATATGTTGGCGCCTGGTCCCCAACTTTAAGCTGAAGGCGGTTCGCCAAATAATCTGAAATTAAAACTTGATCATTTAAAGTACTATCAACATCTGGCAATTCTCCTCTTACCAAAAATTCCCTGAAGTATTCCCAGTTATAATCCTCTCCCACACCTTTCACTATCACGCCTTCAAAATCTGTCGCAGTCCGAATTACGCCAAATTTTGTGGCTACCGCCTGGATATGACTAATACCGTCTACGTTTTCAAAATCCGGATAAAAATCCTGATTTTTAGTAACAGGCTCCAACGTGACCTGCGAACTGTTATTATCGTAATTGGAAATATTGATATGGCCGTTAAAAGCCGCAATTTTATCCCTGATTTTCTCCTGAAGCCCAAGGGAAGCAGCAAAGGAAAGCAACATCATAATAACGCCAATAGCAATAGCAACCACAGCTATTTTCATTATAGGTGCAGAAATACTACTTTTATACTTTTTGGTGCTAATAAGCCGTTTTACAACGAAAAACTCGAAATTCAAACCAGTTCCATGATTAAAAGGTTATTCAAAAGTACATTTTTATTCGTTCTTATTGCTTTTCTTTCCTGCGGAAACACACACAATAAGCCGAAAATTGCCAAAAATCAGGTACCATCAAAAACAGAAGAAAACGCCGCTTCTTCTGAAGAAATTGTCTTGGCTGCAAACAGAACAGCTACTTATTTACCTCTGCTAAAAGGAAAAAAAGTTGGTATTATAGGGAACCAAAGTTCTCTTATTAAGAGAAGTAATCAAAAATATACCCATTTAGTAGATTCGCTGCTTGCTTTAAATGTTGACGTACAAAAAGTTTTTGCTCCGGAACATGGTTTTCGCGGAAATGCCGATGCCGGCGAGGCTGTAAAAGACGGAAAAGATCCGAAAACAAGGCTTCCGGTTATCTCCCTCTACGGAAACAATAAAAAACCGACAGCAGCGCAACTGGAAGGGATTGATATTCTCATTTTTGACCTTCAGGATGTGGGAGCGAGATTCTACACTTACATTTCTTCCCTGCATTATGTGATGGAAGCTGCCGCCGAAAATAACATTCCCGTACTTGTTTTTGACCGCCCGAATCCGAATGGAAATTATATTGACGGACCTATTCTTGAACCGCAGCACCAAAGTTTTGTGGGCATGCATCCTGTACCAGTGGTCCATGGACTCACAATGGGAGAATATGCACAAATGATTAATGGAGAAGGATGGCTTAAAAATGGCGCAAAAGCAGATTTACAGGTTATAGAAATGGAAAATTATAACCACTCAAAAAGTTATGCTCTTCCTGTGAAACCATCGCCAAATTTGCCAAATGAACAAGCTATCCAGCTTTATCCCAGTCTGTGCTTTTTTGAAGGCACCAATGTGAATGCCGGCCGGGGAACAGAAAAGCAATTTCAGGTTTATGGATCTCCATTTCTAAACAAAGAAGTTTACAACTTTACCTACACACCAGAGTCAATGCCGGGTGCTAAAAATCCGAAACACCTTGGAAAAACCTGCTTTGGAGAAGATCTCAGCAAAATTGAAGTTCCGGAAAAAATAAATCTGGAATGGCTAATACAGGCTTATCAAAATACTTCAGACAAATCTCAATTTTTCAATTCCTTCTTCACCAAACTTGCGGGTACAACAAAACTTCAGCAGCAAATAGAAATCGGACTTTCAGCCGAAGAAATCAGGAAAAGCTGGAAAGAAGGACTGGAAGCTTTTCAACAAAAAAGGGAGCAATACTTGTTGTATTAACTCCCTTGTTTTGTTGTAGCGTAATAAATATCACTTTATACTCTAACGCTCGAATTAACAATATCTCCACAATTGCAGCTTACATTTGCCACTAGAACTTTTTCACTTCATTTTAAACGTCAAGTGATAATTTTAAGCTTCCGCCTAATCCTTCTCGAATTATTCTCATCAAGGTCGAGAGTCGGATATCGCTGGCATTATTTTCAATTCTCGAAATATAGTTTTTTGTCGTCCCTACTTTCTTAGCGAGTTGTTCTTGTGTCAGATGCTGTTTTTTTCTTGCTTCTTGAATTAAAACACCAATTTTATAAGTCTCAAATTCTTCCTGGAATTTGTCACGCGATTCAGTTCCGGATTTACCGTATTGTTCGTCCAAATGGTCATCAAATGATGTTATTCTTTTATCTGTTTTCATAACTCTAATATCGCATTGTAATATTGTTACCGCCTTCATTTTATTATTTCCCCTCCAAATATTCCTTTTTTAATCTTTCCGCTTTTTTAATTTCCTTTTTGGGTGTTTTCTGCGTTTTCTTTTGAAAACCGCTCAATAATATAATTAAATTACCCTCATCGAAAAAACAGAAAATGCGAAATATTCCATTTCCTGCTGAAATTCGCACTTCCCACAATCCATCCGTATTTGTAAGATATTTTAAAAATTTTTCTGGCACAATACGAGTGGTTTTTAAAACCAAAAGTGTCCAGTCAATCTTCTT
Organism: Autumnicola edwardsiae; assembly: GCF_031846505.1. NCBI lineage: Bacteria > Pseudomonadati > Bacteroidota > Flavobacteriia > Flavobacteriales > Flavobacteriaceae > Autumnicola > Autumnicola edwardsiae. Next base: position 37,812 of record NZ_JAVRHP010000005.1, on the reverse strand, counting down.
ACGAACAGCGAGCGGCTGTTTTAAATAAAAATCCTTGAAATGATTCTTATAAATTCCGATTTCTCGTTTAAATTCGTTCAATCCTGAGCGTTGTAAAGATTCAGTTCAAAGTTACCTAAAAAGGTAATGTTTTCCAACTGCATAAAACGAATTGTGATTTAAAAGATAACCTTCAGTATTAATGGCAACTTTAAGTAATTGCCAACAATTAAATTTCTCCGAAGAGAATTTTAGCTTTTTGAGTGAATTCATCACTGGTATCGTAGGTGCTGAGACTTTCCTTCCATTCAGATTTTCCCGCAACATCCATACCTCTTGAACAACAATAATTTAGGTAGTAGTAGAGACTAAGATTCTTATCATTTATCTCTTCCAGATTAAAGTTCCTAGCCATTTTCCTTGCTACCTTATCGTAGTCTCCGGAATACAAAATTGGCACCAACTCCAACAGCTCAATCTGCTGGTTTACCCAATCGTAATTAGACTGCTTTTTGTCCAATAGTTTACTCGCATCTTTTAAATATTTCTCAGATACGCGCAGTACATTTTCTCGCACGTCTTCTTCCAGGTAAAGGCTAAAATCCTGATATTTCCTTGCAAGCCTAAGTGCAGTATGATATTTCTGACTCTTAAAATAAGCAATGGATTCCATCTGCACAAAAGAAGTCTGAAGCGAATAATCCTTTAAAAGCCTGGCTACTTCTGCTTTAGACATGTATCCCTTCTTATGAAATACTACATCTCCATTTCCGTTTAAAATAAAAACATCTGGAATGGCCCTAACATTATATTCGTTTGCTAAACCACTTTCCTGATCAATATCGATTTTTACCGGAACAAAATTTTGCATTAAGGCTTCAATTTCAGGATCTTTCCAGGATTCCGCATCCATCATCCTGCAAGGGCCACACCAGGTTGCCCAAAAATCGACTATAATAAATTTGTTTGTGCCCAAGGCCAGCTTCTTGGCATCTTCTAAAGATGTAAGCCAGTTAGCAGCATAAGAGTTAAAACTAAAGAAGATCAGAACCAAAAAAGTAATTTTTTTCATAAAACAAGAAGTTCCCTGCAAAATAGAATTTCTCTTAAAATCCTCCTAAAAATCCAGGAAATTTATTTTATCCTGGCTTTCATTTTCTCCACAATATTGTACGCAGCCGGGCAAATAGCTGTGTTTTTAATAGTCAAATTGGAAATTTTATGAAAATCTTTACGATCGGTATGCGGGTATTCACGGCAGGCTTTTGGCCGTACATCATAAATAAGACAATAATTATCTGGAGCGAGAAATGCGCATGGAACTTCCTGCAACACGTAATCTTTATCCTCATCTACCCGCAAATACTGCTCAATAAACTGCTGCGGCTTCAGCTTTAAATGCTTACTTATTTTTTCAATATCTTTATTGGTAAAAAGCGGGCCCGTGGTTTGACAGCAATTTGCACAATCAAGGCAATTGGTTTGCGCAAATTCCTCTTCATGCAAGTCCTGCATTTGCCTGTCCAGGTCCTTTGGGGGTTTCTTTTTAAGCCTTGAGAAAAATTTCTTATTTTCCTTATGCTTATCTTTGGCCTTTTCCGGAAGGTTTTCTAAAATTTCCTGCATACGGCAAAGATATGAATAACAAGCACAACGATATATTCGGAAAAGCAATTTCCGCTTATTTTCACCAGAAAGATGAAACGGACATTACTGTACATTCTCCCGATTTTGATGATGACGTAATTCCCGTTCCTTATCTCTTCAGAAATTTCAGGGAAATGCCTGAAATTGAACAGGTAGCGTTAAAAACCTGCTACGGAAAAGTTCTCGATGTTGGCTGTGGCGCAGGCAGTCATTCACTTTATCTTCAGAACAAAAAAAAGTTACAGGTTACTGCTATAGATACTTCTGAAGGGGCTACCGAAATTTGCCATTTAAGAGGAGTAAAGGATACGCGGAATGTAAATTTCTTCGATCTTAAAGATCAAAAGTTTGATACTATTCTTATGCTAATGAATGGCACAGGAATTATTGGAAATCTTAAAAACCTGAATTTTTTCTTTAAACATCTTTTATCCATTTTAAATCCCGGTGGGCAGTTACTTATAGATTCTTCCGATTTAAATTATTTACAGGATGACGGGGATGAGGAACTAGAAAATAAATACATTGGAGAACTTCAGTTTCAGTTAAGTTATAAGGGCGAAAAATCAGAACCGTTTGATTGGCTCTATATAGATTTTGATTCGCTGAAGTATATTGCAGATTACAATAACTTTGACTGTGAATTGTTAAAAAACGGACCTCATTACGATTATCTGGCCAGATTACAACCAAAGAAGAAGTAATTTTATAATTTAGGTGCCCGAAATATAAAGCAACAGGTTAGAAAATGCATTTTGAGAAGAAAAAATTTAATGCTACAAATTTGAAGATCAATAAATTTCTTCTCATCCTTTGCATTTTAAGCTTTACCATTTCCTGCAGTACAGAGGAGGAGGAACTTAGCGACAGAATAGACAAAAGCGTAAACTTGCGCGGATTAGGCGATTCGGCAAGGGAACTTTTGAGTGACGAGGAATTTAAATCCATGAATGTAGAAATGGTTTATGTGGAAGGGAATCAACCTGCAGAGGCCGCCCTTAACAGCTTTAAGTCTTTTCTCGAAAAGAGGACTTTTAAACCCGATGGCATCAATATTTCATTACGCGCCGTCCCTTCTTCTGGAAAAGCGCCTTTTTCTATTGAAGAAGTTGTTGAAATTGAGAAAGAAACCCGGACTGTTTATAACGCCGGTGACGAAATTGCAGTTTACATTTATTTTGCCGATGGTAGCCATGAAGGTGACGAGAACAACAAGTTCACGTTAGGATCGGCTTACAGAAATACTTCAATGGTTATTTATGAAGAGACAATTAGAAACTTTTCTTCCGGCATGGGTTCCCCGTCCAGGAGCACTGTTGAAGCTGCAGTACTAAATCATGAGTTTGGCCATTTGTTCGGATTGGTAAATATAGGAACAGAACCACAATCTGACCACGCAGATCCCGAAAATGACGGGCATTGTAACACTTCAGGCTGTTTAATGCGGGCTTCCATAGAATTTGGAAGTGGAATCCTGAATTTAATCGATGAAAATGGTGTTCCGGAACTGGACGCCGAGTGCATCAGGGACCTCCAATCCAACGGGGGTCGATAATTGGCAATTTTGAAGGCACACTCTTTTCGGTATATTCAGAATTTTAAAATCAATAATTGCATTTTTGAAGCCCAGGCTTTTTGGAAGCAGTTAAATAGTAAAAGGACAATAACTGCCATCTTCAGCATCATTTCTTTTTTTAAAATCTCAGTTAATCGGCGTCATCTGCGGGAAAATTTTATTGTATATGTAGTATAAAACCGATAATTGACAATTTTGAGGTCGCACTTTTTTCCGCCGAGTTGTGAAACTGACAACTGACAACCCATAACCCATTTTCACTTTTCACTCAAAAAGACTAATTAGCAACTTCACTTATAAATTTAATGCGGTAAAGACGTAGCTCCTCGTCATCATAATCCCCGTCAAATTCCTCTAAAGCATCGTCGATCTTATCGGTTTCGGCTTCAAGAAAATATTCGTGAATTTCTTCCTGCTGGTCTTCATCCAGAATATCCTGAAGGTAATAATCGATATTAAGTTTTGTCCCGCTATATACAATTGCTTCCATTTCCTTGATAAAATCGTCCATTTCCATTCCTTTAGCTGAAGCAATATCGTCTAATGGCAATTTTCGATCTACACTTTGGATAATATATAGCTTAAGTGCAGAATTTGCTCCGGTAGATTTTACTACAAGATCATCTGGCCGGGTAATATCGTTTTCTTCGACATAGCGGTCAATAAGCTGAACGAATTCTTTGCCGTATTTTTTAGCTTTCCCTTCTCCTACCCCAAAAATATTACCTAATTCTTCAATGCTTACGGGATATTTCAAGGCCATATCTTCCAAAGATGGATCCTGAAAAATTACAAATGGCGGCAGCTCCATTTTTTTGGCAATTTTCTTCCTTAGATCTTTCAGCATTTTTACAAGTTGCTGATCTATTGCTCCACCCGCTTTTTTTGATGCTGAAGGTACCGCCTCTGTAGTACTATCGAAAATATGATCTTCGGTCATCATGAAAGAAGTAGGCTGCTGAAGATATTCTTCGCCCGCCGGGGTAATTTTTATGACTCCGTATGTTTCGATGTCTTTCTTCAAATAACCTTGTACCAGCACCTGCCGAATGAGTGCCATCCAAAATTTGCTGTCCTTATAACTTCCTTTACCAAACAGAGGGTGTTCATCTGTTCGATGGGAGGAGATCATAGCGTTCGATTTCCCTTGTAACGTCTTTACAAGATCTTTTGATTTATAAAGTTCTTTTGTCTCTTTTACAGTTTTAAGCAACAGCGCCACTTCATCCTTTGCTTCTACATGTGACTTAGGATAGCGCATGTTATCGTCCATAGCAGCACCTTCACCTGTTTCCTGATCAAATTCTTCCCCAAAATAATGTAGGATAAATTTTCTTCTGGAAATAGATGTTTCAGCATAAGCCACGATTTCCTGCAAAAGGGCATGCCCAATCTCCTGTTCAGCAACAGGCTTGCCGCTCATAAATTTTTCCAGCTTTTCAATATCTTTATAAGAATAAAAAGCAAGGCAGTGGCCTTCTCCCCCATCACGGCCAGCGCGACCTGTTTCCTGGTAATAACTTTCTATACTTTTGGGAATATCGTGGTGAATTACAAACCGCACATCTGGTTTATCGATTCCCATTCCAAACGCTATTGTGGCCACCACCACATCTATATCTTCCATAAGGAACATATCCTGATGCCTGGACCTGGTCTTAGCCTCAAGACCAGCGTGATAAGGCACTGCACTTATTCCATTTACCTGAAGCGTTTGAGCTAGTTCCTCAACTTTTTTCCTGCTAAGGCAGTAAATAATACCCGATTTCCCTTCGTTCTGCTTTACAAACCGAATAATATCAGCATCGACATTTTTTGTCTTTGGTCTTACTTCGTAATAAAGGTTTGGCCGGTTAAAACTTGCCTTAAAAGTTTTGGCATCTGTGATTCCAAGGTTTTTCAGGATATCCTCCTGCACCTTTGGAGTTGCAGTTGCGGTAAGGGCAATAATTGGGATATTATCTCCTATACGTTTTATAATGTGGCGAAGGTTGCGGTATTCTGGCCTAAAATCATGGCCCCATTCACTAATACAATGCGCTTCATCTATGGCTAAAAAAGAAATAGTCTGCCCCCTTAAAAATTCCACATAATCCTCCTTGGTCAGAGATTCGGGGGCCACATAAAGCAGTTTAGTTATTCCGTTACTGATATCCTCCTTTACTTGCCGTACTTCGGTTTTATTAAGCGAAGAATTAAGAACGTGGGCAACCCCGTGTTGTGAAGAAATCCCACGAATTGCGTCTACCTGGTTTTTCATTAAGGCAATTAATGGAGAAACCACAATCGCTGTACCATCGGCAATAAGGGCCGGAAGTTGGTAGCACAATGATTTTCCTCCCCCGGTTGGCATTACCACAAATGTATCTTTTCCTTTTACGATACTGGTAATGACTTGTTCCTGAAGCCCTTTGAACTGACTAAACCCAAAGTATTTCTTCAGTTGTTGATGTAAATCAATTTCCGTCAAACTCATTCAATTGTCTTACAATTTTACATACATTTGCAATACTAAATATACATATTTCTTTAGGACTTACAATTCATAATTCATCTAATTTGAAACTTCAAGAGAAAATTCTAACTGCTGCAAAAGAGACTATTTCTACCGAAGCCAAAGCGATTGCAAATTTAGAGCACTTGATAGATGAGGAGTTTGTTGAGGCTGTGGAAACTATTTACAATTCTACCGGAAGAGTTATTGTTACCGGCATAGGAAAAAGTGCAGTTATTGGCAATAAAATTGTTGCTACTCTCAACTCTACCGGCACTCCGGCTGTTTTTATGCATGCCGGCGATGCCATTCACGGAGACCTTGGTACTATCCAGAAAGAGGACGTGGTTCTTTGTATTTCGAAGAGTGGAAATAGTCCGGAAATAAAGGTCCTCGTTCCATTTATTAAGAATTTCAACAATACCCTTATTGCCATTACAGGCGATAAATCTTCTTTTCTTGGTCAGGCTGCAGATTTTGTCCTTAATTCTTACGTAGAGAAGGAAGCTTGTCCGAATAATCTTGCACCAACAACAAGCACAACTGCTCAATTGGTAATAGGTGATGCTGTGGCAATCTGTCTTTTAAAGCTAAGAGGTTTTTCCAGGAAAGATTTTGCCAAATATCATCCCGGTGGCTCTCTCGGTAAGAAATTATATCTACGAGTTAGCGACATCACCAGTCAAAACCAAAAACCTCGGGTCTCTCCTGAAAGTAACATAACTGAAGTTATTTTGGAAATTTCAGAAAAAATGTTGGGTGTTACTCCGGTTATAGAAAATAATGAAATTATAGGTATAATTACAGACGGAGATATTAGAAGAATGCTTAAAAATAATGAGGAAATTAAAGGCCTCACAGCAAAAGATATTATGAGTGCGAACCCTAAAATCATTAGTCATAATGCATTAGCGGTTGATGCTCTTGAGATTATACAGGAAAACAAAATTTCCCAATTACTCGCCGCTGAAAACGGAAGGTACACCGGTGTGGTACACCTTCATAACTTAATACGCGAAGGAATTTTATAATGAAAAAAATCGCTTCTCCTCAACCACCTGAGCAGGAACAGGAAATGTCTTTCCTGGATCACCTGGAAGACCTTAGATGGCATCTTATTAGAGCCACACTTTCTGTTGTAATAGCAGCAGCAATTGCCTTTTTGGCAAAAAGTTTTATTTTTGATGTTCTGCTTTTTGGACCAAGCAGGGGTAGCTTTTTCTCTTATAGCATGCTCTGCCGTATTTCGAACTTTATTGGGATTGATGGCGGATTTTGTTTTGACGAAATGCCTTTCAGGATACAAAGTAGAACAATGGGTGGACAGTTTTCAGCACATGTCTGGACCTCCATAACAGCAGGTTTTATTGTCGCCTTTCCTTATGTAATCTATGAATTCTGGAAATTTGTAGCTCCAGCCATGCACGAATATGAAAGAAAAAATGCAAAAGGTTTTATTTTTGTTTCCTCAATGCTCTTTTTCCTTGGTGTACTATTTGGATATTATGTTGTAACTCCTTTATCAATTAATTTCCTGGGGAAATACCAGGTAAGTGAAACCGTTTTTAATGACTTCGATCTTAGCAGTTATATAAGTCTTGTTAGAGCCTCAGTTTTGGCCAGCGGACTTATTTTTGAACTGCCGATCGTTATTTACTTCCTTACAAAAGTAGGAGTGGTAACTCCCGATTTCCTGAGGAAGTATAGAAAATACGCCCTCGTTATCGTATTAATACTCTCTGCAGTCATTACACCACCGGATATTGTAAGTCAGATAATTGTTGCTATTCCGGTGCTTATTTTATATGAGGTAAGTATTTTTATTTCAAAGGTGATCTATAAAAGAGAGTTAAAAAATTTAAAGAAAAAAGGTGATGGCCAATAAAGTAGAAGATTTTAATATATACAGGCAGCAAATGAATGATAAAATCCTGAATGAGAACAATAAAGTTCTTAAAAGGATTTTTAACCTGGACACCAACGCTTTTACAGAAGGAGTACTGGACAAAAAAACTAAGGAACTGCTTGGCCTGGTAGCCTCTGTGGTCCTGAGATGTGATGATTGTGTAAAATATCATCTGGAATCCAGCTATAAGCAAGGTGTGGCACGTGAGGAAGTTATGGAAACCTTGAGTATCGGAACTCTTATTGGGGGAACCATCGTAATTCCACATTTGCGAAGAGCTTTTGAATATTGGGAAGCATTGGAAGAAACTAAAGAAGGATAATTATTTTGGTATAATTACTGCTTCAATCAGCATTAAATAATCAGGAATGAAATTACGCGCCGAGAAGTTAGTAAAATCTTATAAAGGACGAGAAGTTGTTAAAGGCATTTCCCTGGAAGTAAACCAGGGAGAAATCGTTGGTTTGCTGGGTCCAAACGGAGCCGGAAAAACCACTTCTTTTTATATGATTGTAGGACTAATTAAGCCTAACAGCGGCGACATTATCCTAGATAAGATCAATATTACTAAATATCCTATGTACAAGCGGGCGCAAAATGGTATAGGATATCTGGCTCAGGAAGCATCTGTCTTTAGAAAATTAAGTATTGAAGACAATATTATGAGCGTATTGGAGCTCACCTCACTTTCTAAAAAAGAAAGGCAAATAAAGATGGAGTCACTTATAGAAGAATTTGGACTGGGCCACATTCGTACAAATCGTGGTGATTTGCTAAGCGGTGGAGAGCGACGGCGTACCGAAATTGCCAGGGCACTTGCTACCGATCCTAAATTTATTCTTCTGGATGAGCCCTTTGCCGGTGTTGATCCTGTTGCGGTGGAAGACATTCAGAGAATTGTAGCACAGCTGAAAAATAAGAATATCGGCATTTTAATTACAGATCACAACGTACAGGAAACACTTGCCATCACCGACCGTACCTATCTTATGTTTGAAGGTAATATTTTAAAACACGGCCAACCTGAAGAATTAGCTGAAGATGAAATGGTAAGAAAAGTTTACCTGGGTAAAAATTTCGAACTCCGTAAAAAGAGACTTTTTGATTAGATACTGTTGCCTGTTGTGGGTTTTGGGTGGTCAGTTTGTGGAGTGTGGAGTTCTGAATAGGGTTGACCTTTTTTGAAGTTGATTATTGGCTCGCACGTCTTATTCAAAAAAATCTTTACATTCTTTCCTCTCTTCTCTTTTTTAAAACTTTTACAAACTCTCACTATTCACCACTCACCATCATTCCAACACCTTCTTCTGATCCCCAAAAATAAGGGACAACAGCACATAACTGATAATAATTACTGGTATAGCGGCAAACTGAAGCAGAATAACCAGGATGAGACAAAGCAGAATAAAAATGTACCTCAGCTTATTATTTGTAAATGACCAGTCAGAAAATTTAAGTGCAAATAATTTTACTTCAGCATTTAAAAGATAACAACTCAGCAAGGTTAGTCCTATAAGGAACCATTCATTCAGGATTAGAGAAGAGACAATTTCTCCCGGCTGAAAGGAAAGAATTAACGGTAAACTCAAAATAAGCAATGCGTTGGCGGGTGTAGGAAGGCCTATAAAAGAATCGGTTTGCCTGTCGTCTACATTAAATTTTGCAAGCCGGTAAGCAGATGCCAGTATAATCAAGAGACCAATAAGGGCAAGATTATTAAAATTCCACTCCATAAAAGTATCATCTACATTCCAGTCGGTAGAAGTCCCACTGCTGGTATTGGGAAGCGCAATATTCAGCATTTGATACATTACAATACCGGGTACAACACCGCTCGTTACAGCATCTGCCAAAGAATCTAATTGAAGCCCCACCTCACTTTTTACATCCAAAGCACGAGCTGCCAACCCATCAAAAAAATCAAAAAATATCCCCAGGGCAACAAATAAAGCTGCCATTATGAGACTGCCCTGTACAGCAAAAATAACGGCAATGCTGCCACTTAACAAGTTTAGAAGTGTAATGAAATTGGGGACGTGCCTCTTTAGATCCATAAAAAATTTTGTATGAAGATACTAAAGTAAGAATAAATATGACGTATCTGTTGTTCGTAGTTTATGGTTTAGCGTTTCAGTTGTTTGTGGTTTGTGGTTTGTGGTTTGTGGTTTGTTTGTCTGTTTGTCTGTTTGTCTGTTTGTCTGTTTGTCTGTTTGTCTGTTGACTATCTAAAAGAGTTAAAAAGTTAAAGAGCTAAAAATAAAAGACACACCACACACTTAAAGTTCAATTAGGAATGAGGCACCAATCAAATGTGGAGTTTGAATATAAAATCTAATGGCAGCCTCAAATGGCAAATATCGACCTATAGTTTATACCACAAATACACAAATAATTTTCTCCAAAAAGTGACGAGTGAAAATAGGAAAGTTGATCTTCTTTCCTGTATCATCTCAAAAAGTCAAGTGCCAAAAATGGCAATTATCGGCCTATAGTTTCGCCACGAGTACACCATAAATTCCCCTGCAAAAAAGTGAAGAGTGGAAAGTGGAGAGTTCGTTTTTTCCTCTTTCCTCTTTCCTCTTTCCTCTAAAAAGTTACACCTCAAAAATGGCAATTATCGACCTGTACAAAAACACTACTTCAACAATTGGCACAATAATAGGTTTATGCTTACCAGTTTGTTATTTTTGAATGCTCCTACAATTCATCAGTGAAAAAGAGATATCCGGAATGAAAAATATTTTACTGGCATTTTTAAGCGGAATTATACTGGCGCTGGGTTGGCCTACTTACGGTTTTCCATTCTTACTATTTGTTGCTTTCACACCCCTTTTAATCGCGGAATTTAGAATCAGAAATTTCTATGCTTACAGCAAGTTAAAGGTTTTTGGCGTGGCTTACCTCACGTTCTTTATCTGGAACCTTATTACCACCTATTGGATCTATTTTTCCACTCCTTTTGGCGGGACCTTCGCTATTCTTGCGAATTCGTTGCTCATGAGCCTGGTGTTCCTTATTTATCATGTGGTAGCTAAGAGGGTCAATTTTACCGCAGCTTCATCATTCCTGGTTAGTATTTGGATCGTTTTTGAAAAAATTCATCTTAGTTGGGATTTTTCCTGGCCGTGGCTTAACCTGGGCAATGGATTTTCAGAATATCATAATCTGATTCAGTGGTATGAATACACCGGTACTTTTGGCGGTACGTTGTGGATCTGGCTTGTTAACATCGCTGTTTTTAAAGCAGTTTTACTTTACCGGGAATATCGTGATAAGGCAGTTATCTACCGCGGAATATTTAAAATTACACTCCTTCTGCTTATCCCTATTTCTGCCTCCTATATTATTCGGAATACTTATGAAATGCCGGAAAGATCCATGGAAGCCGTTGTTCTACAACCCAATATCAATCCTTATACCGAAAAATATAATACGAACGACACCCGTATTGCCGAATTACTCACCAATTTAACCGAAGAAAATACAACACAGTCTACAGATCTTCTTGTTGCTCCCGAAACAGTCTTTGCAGATGGTACTGTGTTACAGCAATTTGAAAATTCTGAAGCAGCTTATTTTGGACGACAGATCGTAAGGAAGTACGATAATTTGAATTTTTTGGGTGGCGTCTCCTTTTATCAACGCTTTAGTGATCCTGCCCAGGTGCGTCCGCAAAGCAATCAGATAGGAACAAACGACTGGTACGACGACTACAATTCGGCTTTTTTAATAAGTGATGGTGAGTCGCAACTCTATCATAAGTCAAAGTTGGTCGTTGGGGTTGAAAATTTTCCGTATCAGAGTTTTTTAAAGCCGATTTTAGGGGATATAATGATTGATTTAGGCGGAACAGTGGCCATGAAAACCACTCAACCGGACCGTGAAGTTTTTAAACTCGATAATGGTGCTTTTGCGGCCCCCATTATTTGTTACGAATCTGTGTATGGTGAATATGTTACCGGTTATGTAAAAAATGGAGCCGAATTTCTTGCAATTATCACCAATGATGCCTGGTGGGGAGACACACAAGGCCACCAGCAGCATTTAAGTTATGCAAAATTAAGAGCTATTGAAACCCGAAAATCTGTAGTACGAAGTGCCAACACCGGAATTTCTGCTTTTATAAACCCTCTTGGCGATGTTGGTAAGACTTTGGAATACGAAAAACGCGGAAGCATTAAATCTGAAGTATTTCTAAATGATGAAAAAACTTTTTATGTAGAATACGGCGACTATATCGCCCGCGTAGCTCAGTTTCTGGCACTTTTTCTCTTCTTATTTGCTATGGTAAAGTATAAACGGCACAGACCGTTGTAAGTTAGTTGTTCGTCGTTTGTAGTTTGTTGCTTGGTTTTAGCACAAATGAAAAGGTGAGCACGGTGGAATGTAATCTTCAGTTGTGAGATGTCTTTTGTCGGTTAAAAAGTGGAGAACGGAAAGTTTAGGGAAACGCAGGCAAACGTTAAACTTTAAACTTTTCAACCACGGTCTACTCCGAACTCCGAACTATAAACTCTGAACTTCTCATCATTGTCCTCTATAGAAAATAACCGTACTAAACGTTTTTAGTAGAATATCAATATCAAGAAATAATCCCCTGTGCTTGATGTAGTACAAGTCATATTGAAGTTTTTCCAGGCTGTCGGTATGGGAAGTTCCGTAGTTGGCCATTACCTGCGCCCAGCCGGTGAGCCCCGGTTTTATTACATGCCGCGTTTCATAAAACGGAATTGCTTCAGATAATTCTTTTACAAAAACCGGTCTTTCGGGACGGGGTCCTATCATGCTCATTTCCCCCTTAAGCACGTTTAGAAACTGCGGAATTTCATCTATTCTTGAACGTCTTAAAAATTTTCCGAAGGGAGTAACCCGAAGATCATCCTTTTGTGCATACTGCGGTCCTGTGACCTCAGCATCGTGAAGCATTGTCCTGAATTTCAGGATTCGAAAAGGTTTTCCGTATTTCCCTATCCTTGTTTGAGAATAAAATAACTCCCCCCTGTTTCCAACCAGGTTACCCAGCACGATAAAAGGTAAGATAAATAAGCCAAAAAGTATGCCTGCAACAGCAGCGATTACATCAAAAATGCGAAAAGACAACCTGTAAAACTGATTTGCATTATTCCGGCTAAAAGGAAAGTAACGATAAAAATCCTTGTCCACCTTGTCTACAGGAATCCTCCTCGTGGTTTCCTCATAAACATGATAATAATCACGTATAGGAAATCCCTTCATTAGCAACTCATTAAGCTGGTTGTAAAGGGTAATCATCAAATTTCTTTTATGTGCATGTGCCACAATAACTTCATTAATATGGTACTCCTCAACCACAGCAGATAATTCTTCAACTTTAAAGCGTGTTAAACCTTCATAATCAAACCCGGCATCGTATTCCTTTTCTGTATTAATAAATCCAATGACAGAATAATTAGGATCAGAATTGCGAAGTGTCTCTGCAATTAACTTAATATCAAAAGAATCGCCCACAACGAGCACCCGTTTATAAAAACGCGGAGTGGTGATTAATGCTATATAAGCATACCGCCACAGCAACAATATCCCGGCAATGGAAAGAAAAAAGAAAAGGATTTGCAAGCGGTTTTCCGGTAAACTGGGTGTGATAAAAGGAGTTAAAATGTAAAAAAGTACTGTGAGGGAAGTAGCGAGGACCACATTCTGAAAAACTTTATCAAACCTACTGGCCTTCTGAAGGTCATACAGTTCAAAAACGGTCGCAAAAAAATTTAAAAAAGCAACAAGAACCACGGTCCACACCCAATATTGGCTGTCTATCCTGAAATAACTAAATTGAAAGACTACACCTACAATACTCAGCGCAAGCAGTACGAAAAAGGTGTCAAAAAGGCGCAGAAATATCTTTCGCTCGGAGATTTCGAAATGAAATAGTGGCTTATCAGACATTTGTAGGTTAATTGGGGCAATGGCGGTAAAGATATAATTTTTAGCTCAGCAATTCCAACCAATCGTCTTTAACTCTTCTCCAGTCATAAATCTCAGCTTCTTCCCGGGCATTACGGCTAAAGCTTTCTGCCTTACCGGGATTATGAATTAAAAAGCGAATTGCCTCAGCAGCTTCAACTTCGTCATTTTTATTTATAAGAAGGCCCTGCTCCCCGTTCCTGATTAAATACGGAATACCTCCTACATTGGTAGAAATTACAGGTAAACCTAATGCCATTGCTTCAATCACACTTACCGGAGCATTATCTGTATTGGCAGTATTAAAAAAAATATCATATCCTGAAGCTAATTTGAGCCATTCTTTTTTTCGGAGTTTCCCCGTGAATTTAACCGGAAGGCTGTGAACTTTAGCAAATTTCCTGCAAATTTCAAGGCTCCCATCTTTTTCCGGGCCAACCATACAAAGTTCAGCATCGGGAAAATCTCTTATTATTATCTTCAAAACCTTTAAAGCCAGCATAGGATTATATACTTCTGCAAAGGATCTCACCCAGATTATTTTAGGACGAATTTTCTTACGTAAACTGAACTTATAAGTTTCAAGCGGAATGGAATTCGGGATATACTTTAGATTATCAAAGCCATATTCTTTAAAAATTTCCATAAAATACCGTGAAGGCGCTACATTGCAATAAGCCTTTCCAAATAATTTATTACAGGCATCTTTGTTTTCTTTTAACCGCTGTTCAAGATTTCCGCCATGTAAAATTGGTATATAAGGGATTTTAAGGATTCTGCACAGCCTTGCACACTGCACGGCATACAAAAAATTCTTTGTGCTATAGGTATCGATCAGTACAAGATCTGAGCTTCGAAAATTTGCTACAATTACCTGCAACATATCCAGCAACCTTAAAATCTTGTTTTTTTTTGAAGAGGCCGTCTTGAGGTAAAAGCCCTGTTCTCTCAGTAATTCTGAAAGCGTATCTATAGCCGTGGGCGAAGCTCCGTGTTTTTCAAGCTTATTACCAATATAGATAAGTCGCTTCATTCAAATCTATTTCAACACCCGGTTCCAATCTTCTTTCACGGTTTCCCATCCAAATTGGACCACTTTTTTGCGGGCTTCTTTACATATTTCCCTGGTCTTGGAAACATCCTCCATTAGTCCGGAAATGGCTTCTGCCATCGCTTTCATGTCATTTTCAGGAACAAGTACTCCGTCCTTATTATCTTCAATAAGCACCGGCATACCGCCCACATTCGTGGAGATCACAGGGAGCCCAAGGCTCATAGCTTCAATAACACTTATAGGAGTATTATCTATAGTAGTTGTATTTATAAAGAAATCGTAGTCTGCAGAAAGTTTTGCCCATTCCTTTTTCTTTAATTTACCGGGAAACCGAACTGGCAGCCTATGCTTCCGGACGTAAGATCTACAGGTTTTCATACTGCCATCTTTTTCCGGGCCCACCATACACAATTCCGCATCGGGATACTGCTTTAAAAGTTCGGTAAGGACTTTAACAGCCAGTAAGGGATTATATCTTTTCTGAAACCGTCGCACCCATAAAAGCTTCGGCTTAAATTCATTCCGCTCCTTAAAAGGATAATTTTCAAGCTGAATGGCGTTCGGCACAATTTCAACATTATCAAAGCCCTTTGCTTTAAATACGTTGTATAAAAATTTAGAAGGGGCAACATTTGTTTTCGCTTTCCCAAACAAATTTCTGCTATAGGCCATAGAATCTTCAAGCCTTTCAGGAAGGTTCCCACCGTGAAGAATGGGTATATACTCCAGTTTAAAATACTGGCATGTTCTGGCAACGAGGTAGGCATAATAAAAATTCATCGCACCATAGGTATCGATAAGAACAATATCTGTGGTTTTCCTGAATTTCGCCACCAGCCCCAGCATCTCAACAAGGCGCAGGCCTTTATTACTTCTTGTGGAGGCGGTTTTCACAACATAACCTTCCCTCTTCAGCATTTTACTGAAAAAAGAAATATAAGTTGCCGTAAAGCTACTTACCCGCAAGTCGTTTCCTATGTAAAGGATCCTTTTTTTCATCTACAATATATAATAATGCCAGCCCATATACGAAAGCCGGAAGGGCAATTCGCATGGCAGAATGGTTTATTGTCAAAAACCAAAATGCTAAGAACGCCAAAAAATAATAATTGTTCCTAAATTTTGTCCAAAAGATTACAGGAACAAAGATAAGAATTAGGATTGCCACAAGTCCAAGAAGACCATGTTCAGACAATAACCGGCTAACTTCATTATGAGATGCAGTTTCGGTTCCTGCCTCTTCAGACCTGAATTCTTTTGCTTTTCCCACCCCAACTCCAATCACAGGATTATAATAAAAGCCTTTAAGTTCGGTAATAATTAATTCTGCCCTCCCGGTGGTAATATCATCTTCAAGTTTACCCGAAGCGTCACGATTAGTATACCGGTAGGTGATTAATCCCTGTGTCTGGACGGTTATAATGGTGAAGGTGGTGACTACTGCAAAGAAAAGCAGCGCCAGTTTTTTTATCAACCTGGACTTCGCTTTGGAATCCTGTTTTATAAAAAAGATAAAGAGGAAAGCAATTATACAGGCCAGTGCAGTAAACACTCCTCCCCTCGAGAAGGTAACAATGGCCCTGTAACTCATAAGGGTTAGCAAAACCAGGTCGATGAGATTAATAGTCCTGTCTTTGATGGTAAAAAGGCGCGTACAAACTAAAAAAGCGCCAAGGCCCATAACTGTAGATATTTGATTAGGGCCATAACCTCCCGAAGCTGCATAATTGGAGTTTGTTCCGCTCATAAGCGCCTCCCCAATACTGGGTGTATAGAAATAAAGATACGCCATATTAGCAACAAGCGGCATCAGCAACATCATTAAGACATAATTAAATTCTACTTTAGAAATTTTCTTGTAGTAGCAATACAATGCTGAAACTCCCAGGCAAACCGGGCCACTCAGGTTAAACGCAATCGCTTTCCTGAAAACAACATCATAATCCAGTGTAAATGAAGCTACTACCACCCCCGGAAATAAAATAAAAAGATAAATCCAAAAAGGCACCGTCCTGGAGGAGGTCCCTTTATAAAACATCCCAATAAGAAGAAACAGAATAACCGAATATTTTCCGGTTTCGTAAAAAACCATCCCTCCGTTCATTCTAAAGAAAACCTCTGCTCCGGCCATATAAGCAGCAGCCATTAGCACCTCATTATTTTTATTTTCCTTTAGAATTACGTAGATAAGCAGACTCCCCAACACCCCAAAAAGCAGGAATTGGGCGGCAGGACGATAGAGGTAAACTGCAAATCCCATGAGCACATGGAAGAGCAGCACTTTTAAATAGGATATGTAATCTAGCTTCTGAATATGAAGAATTTTTCCAGCGGCTAATTTACTATTTGTCTGAATTCTAAACTCATAACTCGTGATAAAATTCCATAACTTTAAGAATTACTTTATCTACAGAATAATTTTTCTTTACATCACGCTTTAATGCCTTAGCATCCTTTTCACTTTTTTCCTTATTATGATAATAAGAACTGATAGCATTAGCCAAAGCACCAGGATCTTCCGGCTCCACCATCAAGCCATTCTTTTTAACAACTTCCGGAATTTGCCCCACTTTTGTAACTACAACAGGCAGTCCCGCCAATGAATATTCCAGCAAAGCCAGGGGCAATCCTTCAGATTGGGAGGATAATACGCCAATATCAGCCGCCATTAGATATTTATAAATATCGCCCTGCTCTCCATATAAATGTATATGTTCCTGAACCGGCGAGCTGGCAATTTTCTCCTGCAGGTTTTTTGAATAACCTGTACCGGAATCATCACCAATAAGGTGTAAACTCACAGGAAACTGTTTAATAAGTTTTTCAAAAGCTTCCAGCAGCGTAGCATGATCTTTTTGAGGACGAAAGTTCGCCACATAAATTATTTTAAACTCATTGTCTTTACCTTTAAGCCGGAATCCTGGCTTGAATTCTTCTGAAGGAGAGGCAACAAAGTTATTTATATAAGTAACTCTGGGACAATGGAGATTTTCAATCGCCCACTCTTTTAGATCTGAATTTACTGAAATAATTCCGTTAAAAAACCGGGAAAAGAAAGCCAAAGGCTGAAGAGGCCTTTTTTCCAGAAATTCACTATTTCCGTAATGATCGTGCCATACCAGCTTAAAGCGGCCACCAGCTAATTTTAACAAACCAGCCAAAAAATAAGAAGTGCCGTGGGCATGAACAATGTTTATTTCTTCTTTTTTAAGGAAATTCTTCAGCTTAAAAATCGCCGACAAATCAAGACTACTTTTTTTGTTCAGAAATAAATATCCGGCTTCAGCTAAAAGATCTTTTTTCAGTAAACCTTCCTTTCGGGTACAACAAAGATAGGTTTTGTCAATTTTTCCGCTAAGAGCATTGGCATAAGCAACGGCCATCTTTTCTGCTCCTCCCGGGTTTAAGGAATCTATTAATTGAAGGATACGGAGAGGTTGCCTGTTGTGGATTCTGGGTTGCTGGTCTTCAGTTGTCAGTTCTAAGTTGTCGGTTGTGAGTTGGGGGGAATCGGTTGTCGGTTCCTTTAATGAATGGTGGTTGGGATTTGAGGTGTTATGCCCCAGAATTTCCTGAATTGCCTTTTCGAACCTCTCTAAAGTATATTGCTGACTCCAGTTTTGTGCTGCTAACGAAATCCCCTTCATCTGCCCAGAATTTTTTAATAGTTCCTCAACATCATTTGCAATTCTCTGATGCCATTCTTCAGCTTTAGCTCCCCCTTCTGGGGTAGATGGGACTAAAATTCCTCTTTTTGCAACAGTAGTTCTTTCGAGAGCTCCCCCTTCGGGGGCGGGGGGGGCTCCCAGCATCCATGGCACACAGCTAACAGTGGTTGCTATTGGAATGCAACCAAAAAACATGGCTTCAGCAACAGCCTTTGGCCAACCTTCACTTTTTGAAGGCAGTATCAAAAAATGGCAATTTTCGTACTCCGTTTTCAACTCCTTCAATTTTACATTTCCATAAAAGCTAATCCAAGCGCCCAACCTGTTCGTTTTTACATATTCTTCCAGCTCTTCCCTTAAAATTCCGTCTCCAAAAAGATCCAGTCTCACCTCAACCCCTTTTTTCTGAAGTTTTTCTATAAGTTGAATGGCAAATTTTGGCCCTTTTCCTTCCACAAGGCTTCCTACGAACATAAAACGATAGGGAGAACGGAAATTCTTTTTAAATTTCCCCTTTTCGGTTTCTGAAAAAGAGGCAGTGAAAAAAGGCACAATATTGGCCGACTGATTTGGCCAATTTCCATAGGCCAGAACTTTAATATTTCGGCTTAAGAATATGTTGCTTAAAATTTTCTTCTGAAGTTTATACGTCCATGGCTGCACAGCTTCAGGGTCCCAATTTCCCGCATATTTCACAGTTTTTGGCTTCTTCGGAAAAAAAATCTGAAGAAAACATGCTATTAAACTCACATTTCCAGGGCACCGAAGATGGATATGATCTGCTTCCCGCATCACCTTCAATATTCCCCAGATCACTTTCGGCAGTTTAAAAACTGAGTTTATGCTTTGGACAATATTTGTAAAATTCAGGGCCGGGATTTGGTAAAATTCAGTATCAACTTCAGTATAAGAAGTTTCTATGGCAGCGGGAGCACCGGAAATTTTTGGAGCAGTGATTAATAGTTTATCTACAGATTTCAGCCAGATATTCATTTCATTTATATAAGGCGCATAGGAATAAAATTTCCCCTCCTGCTCCTTGTGCAAAATGTAGCTGATAATTCCAAATTTCATATTACTGAAACAGATTGTAAAAGTCGGAATATACAAATTTTAAGCTGCGCTTAAACTGAAAGTAGGTTTCCCCGGTCCTGTTATAATCACCGTCGTACACCATATAATATTCCGGCCCAACCTTTTGAATATCCAATTGATGCATCCCGCGGTTAAACCATTTGATATTTTCCTGCGGACCAAGATATTCTTTTTGCTCCCGCACCAATTCCAGATGATTGTCTTTATTGGATAACCTGAAAATCGAAATTGCCGAGCCATATCCATACCTGCGGTCCTGAATTGGCAAATAATGATTGCCATTTAGTTCGAAAAACCTACCTCCCGGCCGGGTTTCATTTCCCAGCCGACCTGTATAATTCTCTGCTTCTTTCCACTCACCGGTAAGAGAATCTGCCGTAAACATATACTGCTGCATATGCTCGTCTACAGCCACAATAAGGTTCAAATCCTCAGACAATAATATAGCCGGATCTTTTAAATTTCGGTTCTTAATAAGCGTATCAGTTTTTTGCCATTTATAAGGAAAATCAACAGACTTATACAAAATCACATTCCCTGTCTGACTCGTTTCCGGAAGCATATAATATTCATTTTTATGCTTAAACACCTGCGGAAAAGAGAGGTGAAAATTTTCATCCAACACAACACCTTTGTATTCATAATTTTCTCCTTCAGCCGAAGTAAAAAGAGCAATACCTGCTTCATTTTCCCCTTTCAATTCCGTAAAAAGGTAGAAGAGATCATTTTCTCTCATAAAAAATGGGTCAGCTATATAATGTCCGGTCTTATTCAGAAAGCTGTCTACTTCCATGTATGTGATGATATTCTCCTGGTTGATAATTGGCTTTTTTAGCACCTCATCTGCATAAGAATATCCTACCGACCATTTGCCAACCACAGGGTTTACGAAAGGGTAGAAATAATTTAAAGTCGACAACAAGAAAATTACTGCCAATAAAAAAATACCGAAATATGTATAAAATCTCTTCCTCATCTACCTTGGAACCTTTGGCTTATTCCAGAGCAAACTCCACCAGCCCGAAATTCTCCCCAGACTTTCTGTAAACGCCGCTTTTTTTTCTGAAGTGCTAACTACATTCCCTAACCTGATTAATGTGAGCAGCCATGCTGTTGCGTGCCATTTAAACTTCGCTTTCAGGGGCGGATTTCGAAATTTTACCCGCCACACATACCAGCCATTTCGAAGCACCATTTCGCCATATTTAAATTTATTTGGCCTTCCTCCTTCTTCGTGATAATGATAAAGTTTAGCATTTGTATTTACATAGAGCTTCCCAACGTTTGAAGCCCTAAGACAAAAATCCATATCTTCATAAAGTCCGTAGCCCTGAAAATATTCTGAAAAGTTTATCTTCTTAAAAAGGTCAGCTTTATAGGAAGCCACTCCTCCCATAAAAAATTCCACAGGATATGTTTTTCCGGAAGGTGGCAAAAAGCCGGTTGAAAAGCCATTCGAGAAGTCCGGCATATAACCGGGAGGCTTGTTACTTAGTAAATTTAATTTTTTCCTTAAAACATTTCTGCTTCCTAATTTCCTTTTCCAGCCGTCCAGGTAAAATTCGTCAAAAGCAACCTTGGGTATATCTGATTCTCGCCATTCAACATCATCAATAATATAACCTCCCACGCCTACAGTATCGGGAAATTCAATATAAGTACTTATTAAATTTTCAAAATATGAAGGAGTCAGCACAATGTCATCATCCAGAAAACAGACAATTTCAGAAGACGCGGCAACTTTTTTTATTCCGAAGTTTCGCTGCTTTGTGAGTCCGCGATCTTCTTCACTAACCTGAAAACATTCGAGGTTTTCAAATTGGTTTTCTCGCAGAATCTTTTCGGTATTCTGATCAGTAGATCCGTCAATTATCAGAATTTGATGAGGATATAAATACTGCTCCTGTATAGAATTAAGAAGCTTAAGCAACGCCTGCGGCCTTTGGTAGGTGCAAATGATCAGGGAAAAATTCATTGCTGTAAATATACAGTTTTGAATTGTCAATTTTCAATGAAGGATAAAAGGAGGCAATTTCACGCTTCCTGCTTCAGTAATTTCATTGCCCAGGTGTGGCTTTTGTTCCATCTTTCCCGCATATTTTTTATATAAGCGAAAGGATTTTTGATTGGCTGGTTCCGGTAGAACTTAATAAACAGCGAAGTTTTATATCCCCTTATTTGCTCCAGTGTAAAATACTTAATTGCGAAAGCCATTACTGTAGGAGAAGGTTTTGGCAGAAGTTTTTCCTTCTCCCAGTCCATCACAGGCTTTTGCCGGAATCCTCCCATTGGTGCTTTTAAATGCCGAATTTCGAGATTGGGATGATAAATGATATCACAACCCTCCTGCCGCAGTTGCATTCCGTAGTCGGCATCCTCTCCAAAACCATGTTCAAAAACAGCAGAAAATCTGCACTTTTTTGCAAATGAGCTCTTCACTATACTCGTCCCCGCACCAAAACTTCCCCATTGCTTTATTTTATGAAAAACTGTTTCTTCTCCGGGTTGTTTGCAATTTATATTAACCGCTGAAAAGTGATATCTTGTTGCTTCGGAAATAACTTCTTCCAATAAATCAGGCTTCAATCGAATATCATCATCTGCAAAAAATACCCAGTCCGAAGTGACTTCGGCCAAAGATATATTCCGGGCATTGCAGGCTCCGGTCTTGTGAATAAAGTGATGGATGATCTGAAATGGCCATTTTCGGGTATGTAATTCCGGTAACGCTGAAACAGAACCTACCTCCGGATTCTGTTCCACGATAATTGCCGTTTTTGGAAGCAGGCTTTGGTGGCTAAGATCCTCCAGCACCTGCAGCAAATACTGCGGCCGTCCCATGGTGGGAATGATAACATCTATGGAATCGGAAATCTGTCTTGCTTCATGTTCCAGGTGCACTTCCGGTAGATTTATTCTCCTTTGAAAATGCTTTTTTTTAAAAAAAGACTGGAAATAAGCCCACAGCGGAAGTTTATGCTCATATTTAAACAAACACCAGAATAAAATTGTAGTCCAGATGCTATTATAATTCTGAAAAACAAAAGAAAACAGCTGACCACTAGTAGCTGTAGCCTGTAGTTCCTGTTTTTCAAAAGATTGTACTAATTCGGGGTTGCTATAACAAAAAAGACCATTCTGCTGCCCGATTTTCGCTACGGAATTCAGCAGGTAATCAAAATTAGAAATACTTCCGAATAGATCTTTAAACCTCAACAACACTTCTCCGTTTATACCACCAACATCACTGCTCATTTGCCAGGTGGGATATTTTACCTGCCGGTTCACATTCACAAAAGGCAATTGATCTACATACCCTATACTTTCCGGAAGAAACGTTATTTTTACTGCATAAGAAGCCATGATCAGGTTGTGGTGGAAAATCTTATTCCAATTTTTCCTTACCAAATACTCATACAATTCCTCCTCACACCAGCCAATAACCTCATTGGGATAATTTTCTGCTAATTCCCAAAAAGCAGCCACACAACCCGATGATTCCACCTTTATTTCCTGTTCATTTTTCAGAACACGAACCACGTTTTCACCATTTTTATGAATCAGGAAAATCATTAAGGAGCATTAATTTTCTTCAAAAGTAATATTTTTAAAATAACCATCCTCACCCCCCGCCCTCTCCGAAGGAGAGGGAGCCAGCTCCGTGAGTTACTTCTCCCTGCCATTGCGAGCGGAACGCAGTGGAGCGACGCAATCTGTTGTGGAGGGAGTTACAAACTTGTTTGGAGGATGCCTCGTGAGATTGCTTCAGTCGCCTTTTTGGCTCCTTCGCAATGACAATTACAATCATGATCCCACCGGCATTGCGAGCGGAGTGCAACGGAGGGACGCAATCTGTTGTAGAGGAAGTTACCATCATGTTTGGAGGATGCCTCGTGAGATTGCGTCGGCCTCCGGCCTCGCAATGTCGAGTACTTTAAGGCATTGGGCGCGCGGGATTATGTCACCCTCCGACCTCGCAATGACTGCATCCACTTAACTCCCCACAACCTCCTTATAAAATTCTATATTCTGCTGCACAACTACTTCGGTGGAGAAGTTCTTTACCACCTGCTTCCTTGCAGCCTTTCCCATCTGGTTGGACAGTTCAGAGTTGTTTAGTAACATCAAGATTTTTTCAGCGTAGGCGGAATGACTGACTGGATTTTCTGTATATCCGGTTTTTCCGTCCAACATTACTTCTTTGGCCCAGCCAATATTTGATGTGACCAGGGCTTTCTCCATTG
Organism: Autumnicola edwardsiae; assembly: GCF_031846505.1. Classification (NCBI taxonomy): domain Bacteria; kingdom Pseudomonadati; phylum Bacteroidota; class Flavobacteriia; order Flavobacteriales; family Flavobacteriaceae; genus Autumnicola; species Autumnicola edwardsiae. The sequence continues at coordinate 14,209 of NZ_JAVRHP010000005.1, read as the reverse complement.
CCATGGCTTCCAGCCAGGTCATTGGCAGGGCTTCGGCAAAACTTGGCAGCACAATTACCGCAGCGGAAGCTATGTACTCTTTGATCTTTTCATAAGGCACTCCGGGAATATGCCGTACCTGTCTTTCAGCTTCCGGAGAAAGTTTTTCCTGAAAAAGCTCCAAAGTTGATCTGTTTTTAAAGATATCCTGCACATCCTTTCCCAGGAGCAACAATTTAACTTCAGGATTTTGCGTCACGACTTTATTGAAAATCTCTGCCAGCTCCAGCACTCCTTTTTTCCTGATAAGGCTTCCGAAGTAAAGTAGCGTATCTGGCTCGGTGTCTTTGGAGGGTGGACTAAAATAATCAGTATCCACAGAATTAGGAATGACCTCCATCCTTTTCTTCAGTTTAAAAATCTCAGCAGTTTTTTTTGCCGTAAATTCACTAACCGATAAAAGCCGATCTGCACTACTTAAAGCTTCTTTTTCAAACCAGAAATTTTTCTTCTTCTGTGGCCGCCCTTCCAGTGTACAGAAGTAGGCATCGCTGCCATGCATCCTGATGACCAGCGGACAACGCAGCTTCATAAAAGCAGTAATTCCCGTCCAATCGGGTGCTTCAATGGCTTCTATTTTATCTATTGCAATGAATTTATTCAGGTAATTCTGAAGAAATTTCCGGTACAGATACCAGCCTCCCACTTTATATTTCCGTTGACGGATCAAATGGAATCTGATACCATCTTCAGTAAATATAGCGCCCTCTTTCTGCCCATATACAAAAACGGAAACTGCTACTCCTTTCGCCGCCAATGCAACGACCATATTCCCGATACTGGTACCGATCCCTGCGGAAGAATTCACCTTTGAATGGGGAAATTCCGGAGTTAAAAAACCTATATGCATGGAAGTAGCTTTAGGTGATCTGCGACCATTCGTTCTAAATTATACTCTCTTTCTATTAATTCGTTCAGATCCTGAGAAATGTTTAATTCTCCGGTCATCACATTCTGCAGTAATTCTGTCAACTCCTTAATATTTCCGGCCTGAAATATAAATCCGTTCTGTCCATGAGTAATAATTTCCTGATTTCCACCTACCGGAGTGGTAATCACCGGCACATTAGCCGCCAGGCTTTCCAGGATAGATAAACTAAAACACTCCATGTAGGTAGGTTGCAGCATATAAGAGTAGTTCCTGAAAAGTTCCGGCAGGTGCGGACTGCTTCCCTTAAAGCTAAACTGCTCCTGCAGATCGTATGCCGCTACCATTTTCTCTAAATCCTTTTCAAAAGGTCCCTCCCCAAAAATGTCAATTTTCAGCAATTTCCGTACAGGCTCGGGTAAAATCCTGACGGCTTCAATTAAATCCTGAATACCTTTGGACTCTCTTAAATGTGAAGCCACAATAAGTTTTCCCAGGTTCTCGTCTGTTCGTTTTGAATAAACAGAAGTATCAATTCCATTATAAACGACCTTCGTCTTCTTCGTGAGGTTACTGCCGTAATCCTGAATAATACAATCTGCGGTATATTGGGAGACTCCCACGAAACAATCTACATAATTGGAGTAGAGCCTGCCCTTTAGCTTGTTTTTTATTCGTTTTTTTAATGGAAAGCCATGCAGCGGACGCGGATTGTGGTCTACTGCAATGATGTAAGGCTGATTATTACTTTTTAGCTGTTTATAAAAGGAAGTACAAAGCGCCAGGAAATGCGTGACCACAATATCGAAACCTTCATTTATCCTTATATAATTTAGGGCAGAAGCCTCCACAGATTCCTGCTGCCCTGCCAGATGAAGCTCAAAACCTGAATAAAAATCAAATTTGCTTCCGCCGGAAAAAAACCAGGTCAGTTTATGCCCTTTTTGAAGCAACTCTTCATTATAAGCTTTAAAGAAGCGATCCATTCCACCGATGCGATCAGGTTTCAGTTCGTAGTTGCAAATTACCGCTATGTGTTTCCCGTGGCTCAAGTTCCTGAAAATTCTTTTAAAGCTTTAGCAATTCTTGCACTGGTTCCTTCCAGCGGCTTTCCTATTTGCATCTTGAGTAATTCCTTTTGTTCTTTAAGTCGGGTATTCGGATTTTTCAGGCTAAAATTGATTTCCCGAAGCAATTCCTCTTCATTTTTTACAATTGCTACTGCGCCGCTCTCCATCACACGCTCATAATGGCTGTACTTCAAATATTTTTGATCATCATAAAGATCATTTTCCTTTGTGCCGAAGGTCGGATTTATTACAGGTTTGTCAAACAACATAAAATCCAGGCTCATCGTGGAGCACATATTTATACTTAAATCGGAGTAATTTAAAACACCTCTTAAATCCACCAAATCACTTTCTGAAGGCACTCTCTGCGACCAGGGCTCAGGGTGATCTTTTCTCGAAATAAACCACTCGGGATAGTTCCACCGAATAAAAGGAAATTTTTCTTTTAGAAAACTAAATCTTTCAGGCTCTTCCGCAGGGGAAGTCCGTACTAAAAGGTTTACAGGTTCAGAAATTTTTTCCTCTGCAATAGCAGTAGCTATGATTTCAATATAAAGTTCATCATTCCTGCTGGTCGAAATATCCCCACAACTGTAACAGATCGTTTTCTTATCTGATGACAATCCGTGCTTCTGAAAAAATTCCGGTTTACCCTCTTCATATCTCTGCATTACATAAGGTTCAAATTGTGGAGTTCCGACTATTCTCACTGCATGGCCGGAAGTTTTGGGATAAAAGTACAGTAATTCCTGTTTCATCAATTCACTCCACACCAGGAAGGAATCAAAAGGAGCTGCCATCCGACCTTTGGAGGCGAGATTGTCCCAACTGAAAATAAAAGAACCTGTTTTGATCTTCAGTTTATTTGCGGCATATACTAATGGGATTACATAAGGCGGACGTTGATGTGTAAAAAATAAAAAATCAGGACGATCATTCTGTAAAAAATCTACACATTCTCTGGAAACCTGATGATTTGCGATGGAACTCAGTTGTTTCTTTTCAAGAAAACTTATAATCTTTTCAGAATGAAAGTGGCGTGTCAGATAGTAGATGAGTCTCGTAGCTTTTCCACGGTTTGAAGCACTGCTGCTTTTATTTGCTTTTAAGTTGTCATTAATTCCGAAGAATTTTTTGTGTAACTGCAAATGAGCCACTTCTTTAAATTTTCGCCAGAACCATGTTTTAAAGGGCTCTACAAAAACCGGTAACTCTACAATTTTTATATTTTCGGATTCATGTGCATCAAATACTGACGCAGGCAAACCGGAGTAAATAATAACTTTTTCAAATCGTGCAGCTGCCTCGTTGAGAAAATTGCTCAAATAAAAGTTCCTGTAGCCTACACCATCAGTAATAACCAGCCCCAGAGTTTTATTCATACTTTGCTTGTTCCGCATATATAAAGAAACATAGATTAACTGCAAAAGTAAAAGAAATCAACAGTTATTCTGTTACGAGGGAATTAATGAAGATACGGGAGAATATTATATATCCCGAAACTGCTTCTGATGGTTAATACTCCAAAACTCTGATGAACTTAGCGACTCCAGGAACTTTTCATCACTCTTCCCGTTTCCAAAAGCCGGTTTATAAGATTCCATTGCAGGATGAGGTGTTTTTAATGCGTTCAGGATATCTTCCTGCATGTAAGAAGTATTCAGAATATGAGTATGCAAGGCCCTGTTTTCCTGCCGCGTACCAATGTTTATAGTTGGTATCCCATAGTAAGGAGCTTCACGAATACCCGCACTGGAATTACCTACTATGAATTGAGCATTTTTTAAAAGCACCAAAAAGTATTCAAAACGTATCGAGGGAAAAATTTTAAATCTGTCATTATTCTTTAGGAGTTCATATTCTTTTAAAATTAATTCACTCCCCAAATCATTATTGGGATAAACAACCACATAATTAATATCATCTGCCAACAAGGCGTTTACAAAATTCTCTGCATATTCCGGCATCTTATCATATTCTGTCGTGACAGGGTGAAACATGGCAACTCCATACTCCTGAAAAGGAATTTCATAATACTTTTTCACCTCTTCCAAAGTTGAAAGATTTTCCGAAAACATGATATCCACATCGGGAGAGCCTATGTTGTAAATGGATTCTTTAAGTTCTCCCATTTGCAGCAGTCGGTTTTCTGCAGTTTCATTTGAGACAAAATGTACGTGGCTTAATTTACTAATAGAATGTCGGATAAGTTCATCCACAGTACCCGAAACTTCCCCTCCTTCAATATGCGCCACCAGGATATTATTTAAAGATCCTACAATTGCCCCAGCAAGTGCTTCCACTCTATCCCCATGGACGACAATTAGATCCGGCTTCAGTTCTTTTACATAAGCAGAAAAACCTTCTATGGTTTTCGCCAAGGTGAGATCCATTGTAGCTTCAGAAGTTTCATTACTGAATTCATGGATATTCTTAAACCTGCATTTTTCAATTTCATAGAGGGTATAGCCATACTTTTCTATGAGGTGCATTCCTGTAACAAAAATATGTGCTTCAAAATCCTGATGGTCCTGTAAAATTTGGAACAGGGATTTTATTTTACCAAAATCTGCACGAGTTCCAGTTAAGAAAGCTACTTTCTTCATTATTTGTGTAATTACTTTCTAAGAAACAGCAATATCTTTCCAGGTTAATTGAACATCATCACCAATATCTGCGGCGGCTTTTTTCCCCAGAAGCTCTTTAAATTTTTCTGCAGGAATTTCACCGCTGCCCGGCCGTTTCACCCAAATGTTATCTTTTGTCAAAACTTCCCCTTTTTTGACCGGTGCAATGGTACAGACGGTGGCAAAAGCAAAATCTATAGTTACCTTTTCCTCTGCTGCCGGTTTTTTTTCACCTCCCCGCATGATTGCAATTTCCGCCGAATTCTTTATCAATTCACGGCAAGCCTGTTCATCCATACTGCAGGTGATATCAGGACCTGTTCGACGCATGTGATCGGTAAAATGCCTTTCCAGGATGGAAGCCCCCAATGCTACTGCCGCAAGACAGGAATTGTTGTTCAGCGTATGATCTGATAGTCCAAAAACTTTGTCAGGGAAAGCTTCATGAAGTTGTGTCATAGCACCTAATCTTACCAGGTGAACCGGAGTTGGATATAAATTAGTGGTATGTAATAGCGCTACAGGTACATTTGCTGCATCAAAAATTGCGACCGCTTTTTGCACGCTGGAAATACTGTTCATGCCGGTGCTTAAAATTACCGGCTTTCCAAAAGATGCTATGTGTTCCAACAGGGGATAATTATTGCATTCCCCACTCCCAATTTTAAAAGCAGGAATATCAAATTTTTGCAGAAGGTTGGCAGCTGCCCTTGAAAATGGAGTAGAGATAAAAATCATTCCATTGTCTTCCACATACTCCTTTAAACTTAACTCATCTGCTTCATTTAAAGCACAACGTTCCATAATTTCGTAGATGGAAACATCTGCATTTCCCGGAATAACCTTCTTTGCAGCTGAAGACATTTCATCTTCCACAATATGGGTTTGATGTTTTACCATCTCGGCCCCTGCACGCTTTGCCGCATCAACCATCTCCTTCGCAACTTCTAAAGAACCTTCATGGTTGATGCCGATTTCAGCAATGACCAAAGGTGGATAATCCGCACCGATTTTTCTTCCTGCTATTTCTATAAATGGGTTCATTTTATTCTGATTTCTTTTTTCTTCTTCCCAACAGGAATTGGGCGTATTCAAGATCTTTTTTAAGGTCGATATCAACTTCAGCAAAAGGATGATCCACAATAAACGGAAAATTATTTTTCCCTAATATTTTTTCATTTAAAATTAAAGATGCTTTCGTAATATATAACAACCCGTTTTCATAATAGAGCGGGTCAAGATCCTGACTGCGCTGTCCCGGCTTATAATTGAACGGTAAAAACCGGTTGTTTTCTATTTTTCCGAACTTTTGAAAGCTCCGGGTAACAGTCATCAGACTGTCATAATCCCCATCTTCAAATTCTTTAAAAGCTTCTGCCATTAGACGCTGTGGCCGTAAGGGATTAGTTGGCTGTAACAAAAGCACATTTTCCACCTCTTCTTTTATCGTTTCAAGCACGTGCTTTAAAACCGAGCTCGTATTCGAGGTATCTGTGCTTAAGTCTTCAGGGCGGTCTATGACCTCAACTCCTTCTTTTATAGCAGTTTCTTTTATTTTGGCATCATCTGTAGAAACAATTATGCGGTCTAAAATATCATTATTTGCCCTAGCATAATTGATACTATGAACAATCAATGGTATACTATCTAGCGGTAAAATATTTTTCCCCGGCAGTCTTTTGGAGCCTCCACGGGCTGGTATTATGGCTATTGTTTTCAGTTCCAGTTGATTTTATGAATTAGATTTTTCTTTAACGAACAGTTCAGCTACTGCTTTTCGATGGCGGATTCCAATAAATCTTTGTTTTTGCAAGTTCCGAATATTTTCGAAATTCTTCTTTAGTCAATGCTTTTCTTTGCTTTAAAATCCTTCTCAGGTTACGCAACATATCTAAGCAAGAAAGTAGGAGTGATTTAAGAGCTGAAAAATTCCCTTTAAGAATTTTTCTTCGTAATTGACTCCAGATGGATCCAAGAAATCGTTTTGGAATATTATTGGCAGGATAAAATATTAAATAATTGTACCAACCAGCACTTAGGGACCTTCTCATTCTTTCCACATAATCATTTTCAAGCTTCCTGCCCTTGTTGCTAACTCTATGATGGATTAATACCTCTGGAAGATATTCTACCTTCCACTGTTTTTTCAGTAAATGTAAAGATGCGAACTCTTCTTCACCATAAAACCTGTACCACTCCTGATAATCTGGTATGTCATGCCAAGCCTTCATTCTCCAGGCATGCCCACATCCTACATAGCTCTGGACTCTTTGAGTTATTTCATCAGATGCGTAGCAATAAGGTTTTTCTGCTCCCCAAAATATTCTAAAGGCAATAACTCCACAGCTTGGTTTTTTTTCAAAATGGTCTGCAATTGCAGATAAGTAACCGTTGCCTAAAAAATTGGCATCATCATCTAAAATAATAGCGTATTCAGTTTTCACCAAGTTCATCAGTAAATTTCGGTTAAACAGGTATCCTTTATTTACTTCATTTTGAACCACATGAATATTAGGATACTTATCAGTGACGTAACAATAAGTACCATCTTCAGAGGCATCATCACAAACTATTATGGTGACTTTCTTATCCATTAGTTTTGATAAAGTTGCTAAAGTTTTTTTCAACTCATGCAGACGGTTTCTTGTGGCAATTAGAATTGAAATCTCCATTTTCAAATAATTTGATTCATAATCTTCTTTAAGTGGTGTGAAGAGAGATATTCTTTAAGATCTGATCGTTCCATGCTAATCATTTTATTATTTTCTAGCCAGCTATTAAATAATTTTTCTAGAAGATCAAGAATTTTAGCCTCGTCGTTAGCTTTCGACCAGTAAGGATACTCTTCACCTAATAAACGAAAGGATTCGCTATTTCTTGGTCCCAAGAGTAAAATTGGCTTAGCAGCTTCAATACAATGAGGGAATTTTCCGGGGAGAAACGGACTGATTTCTGCTTTGGATTCAAGAATGATATTTACAGACACGTTCTTCTGCAAAGCCAAAACTGTTTTATAATTTAAATAGTCATTTAACCTTAGCTGGGGAATTTGATTCGCCACTTGATGAAGTTTTTCCCGATGATAAGAAGACTGACCAATAAGTAATAATTCCGCATCTTTTTTTGCCTCAGGTATTTTTGTAGTGAATTTTTGAAATGCATTAATTAGATGAAACGGAGATCTTTGTTTCATTAGATTTCCCGCATGTAGAAGTGTGAATTTTCTAGGATTAAAAAAATGAGGTAACTCTACTGAATTTTCATCCTCAATAAGCTGATGTGGAAGAATTACTTCTTTTCCTTCTAACTTCGGAAATTTAGAATTCATCCATTCCTTTAACAGTACACTGGGAAAGGCTGTCCACTTGCACTTTTCCGAAACATTGCGAAAAAAATCAATTTTCTTTTTATAGCCAGGTTCGCTCCAGTTGTAAGGTTCAGGATAATAGTGAAACGGATAGGGATCGTGGATATAAGCCATCCATTTGTTGTGAAGTTTTGGAGTATTCAGCAAAGCATAGTGCGGTCGGAAACTGGCTCCTTTGCTTAAGGTCAGGACAATATCCGGTTCAAAAGTTTTCTCCTTTCTTAAAGCTGAAGCTATACTTTTTACATCATTAAAAAATGTAAAGGAGAAGCCAAAAACCGGTTCCAGATATTTCGCCAGGTTTACCTTGAGTTTATGCTGAAGTTTCCTCTGAAGCCGGCTTAACAGGAAAAGCGGATTAAACTTTTTTTCTTTGATAGCCACACATCGTATTCCCGGTAACTGAATTTCCTTTCGTGTATAATGATATACCAACACCTCAAATCCGGCATCCTTTAAATTCAGTATTAATGCCACGTTGGCTTTGGAGCCGCTACTGTCCTCCACATTAATAGATTCGGCAACAATGAGGATTTTCTTTTGAGAAGTAGATTGCAACAGCTTTGGGTTTGGGATAAAGATATGTATTTGATAATACAGGGACAAGCACCACTTCAACAGGAGTGAGGCACTGTAATAGTCAGGCTGAGCCTGTCGAAGCCTGAACCACGCACACCCACTTCGACAAGATCTGTGGGAATGCTATTTTAACGGCTGGCCAGAGTCCTTCGGCTGCGATCTGGAACCTGTCGAAGACTTACCTTGTTCTGTATAATTCTTAGAATATTCTACTAATCTTTCCCAGTTTTCTTCAATAAGGGCTTTTTTCTTTCTCCTACTCCAGCCCTTTAATTGCTTTTCTAATTTGAATGCCTGGTGTGGATCTGTAAATTGTTCATACCATTTTAGTTTTACTGGTCTTCTTGTAAATGTGTAAGCATCCTTGTAATGCCCAGAATTATGTTGATATAATCTTTTTTCAAGGTTTGAGGTCACTCCGGTATAGAATGATTCATCTGAACATTGTACAATATATACGAAGAAAAGCTTCATCTTTTAAATATAGGAATTAAAGATTAACAATTCGACAGACTCAGTGGGACGCTGAGAACTCAACAGTACTCCAAATTGGCAGGCTGAGCCGATCGAATCCAGTTTGGAACCACGCACACCACACTTCGACAAGCTCAGTGGGACTGAGGTAAAAATCAGTTTGATCCCACAATAGGCAAGCTGAGCGTGTCGAAGCCTTTTTACATCGAAGCCTGTTTAATCAGAAATTCTACTATTCTCTCTGCAGCCTTACCATCACCATAAGGATTCGGCTTTTTATTCAGGTCTGGTGGATTCTGCAATAAACGAATTGTTTCCTCTATTATCTTTTGTTTGTTAGTTCCTACAAGCACAGAAAACCCTGCTTCCACTCCTTCCATTCGCTCAGAATATTCACGGGTGACCAGCACAGGTTTTCCAAAAGCAGGAGCTTCTTCCTGGATTCCGCCGGAATCCGAAATAATTACTTCAGCCCTTTGCATCAGCCATAGCATTGTTGGGTAAGCGACCGGTGAGATAAGGTGGATATTTTTTTTATCGCCCAAAAGATGGTTAACAGGCTCTTTTACTTTTGGATTAAGGTGCACCGGATAAATTATTTCAACATCATCATTTAAGGATAATTCGAGCAACGCTTCTCCAACTTCTTCCAAACCTCCTCCAAAATTTTCCCGGCGGTGCCCGGTAACGAGGATCAGCTTTTTTTCTATACTCAATAAAGCTTCTAATTCTATAATTTCCTGACTTAAGCTTTTCCCTGCCAGTTTTCCCGCGGCCCAATGTAGTGCATCTATCACCGTATTTCCAGTCAATACAATTTGGTCTTTTGAAATTTGCTCTTTTAAAAGATTTGCACTTGCTTTCTTTGTCGGAGTAAAATGGACATCTGCAATTCTACTGATTAGCTGACGATTGATCTCCTCGGGAAATGGAGAGGTTTTATTGTAAGTACGTAACCCCGCCTCCACATGCCCCACTTTTATCTGCCGATGAAAGGCTGCCTGCGCAATCATACAAGCCGTAGTAGTGTCTCCATGCACCAGCACAATGTTATGAGAATGAGCCTGTCGAAGGCCATTTCCATCGGTCTCGCTGAGCCTGTCGAAGCGTCGAAGTCCCAACCAATCATCTAATACCTCATCCATCCCGATAAAAATAGATGCACTTAAACCATTAAGGGTTTGGCCTGCTTTCATCAAATCAAGATCATAATCGGGAGTGATTTCAAAAAAATCTAAAACCTGATCCAGCATTTCCCGATGCTGTGCCGTTACACAAACCTTAAAAGCAATTTTCTGCTTCTTAAGTTCACGAATAACAGGTGCCATTTTTATGGCTTCGGGTCGTGTACCAAAACAAAGGAGGGTTTTCATCTATATTTTCTTTAATTTTCGTAGTATCCTGAAAAAGTTTTTTCTGATAGAATAAGGAATTTTGGAAGATTTAGCCTTTGGAATACTGTGAAAGTAATCATTTTCAATTAGCGCATTCTGTTTTAAAGAAAAGTCTCCACTGACATCATCCATGCGATTTCCCATGTGGTAGGCAAAACTATTAACTGTAGAAAGGCGGTAATACCCCAAAATATCAGCAGGTTCATCAAGGAAATTTTCCTCATAGCCTTTTTTGAATTTATTTTTTGGAAAATCTGATTGATGTTCTAAAACTTCTTTCCGATAAGTTGCCACGTAGTGATTTGCCCCTAATAAAACTGGGGATTTACCGTTAAGATAATATTGCTTTTCCTTCCAATCGTAGGGATGATTATTTCTTCTGAGCAAGGCCTCGTTTCCCAATCCTTGGAGAAAAAGTTCGCAGTCTTCATCAGGAACAATTTTACCATACTGAATAGAATTAAGGAACTTATCATAAAATACCGAAGAGTTATGGTAAAGCGCGAGATTTTGGGAAGGCACAGGGGATACTACTCCAGCCTGGGGATAATTTTCAAAAATTTCAAATACAGCTTTTTCCCATCCACTGAAAAATAAAACATCGGCATCACATATCGTTATAAATTCCTCAAAACTGCCTCTCGCCTCACTTATGGCAACAAAAACTTTACCCCTGTTTTCAACATGTATAACATGTTTATCCAGCTTTTTAGCTTTTAAAAACTTCTCTATAAGAGTAGTCGCAGCCCCCCCACAATTATTATTAACCACTGTAATTACAGTGGTTTTAGGATTGATTGTTTTGCTTAAAGAATTAAGGCATCTTTCCAGAACATCAATACTTCCTGCATAATATTCGCTCCCAATATCCGGGATATAAACAGGAATAATAATGCGGTGGTATTTTTTCTGATTTATTTCGTTTTTATTTTTTTCAGGATTGACGCCTTTTCTCATCTTTTGAAAATGAATTTTTTCGAAAATTTTAAATATTGCCAGATATCTCCATTTTTGAGAAAAAGGCTCGAAATATCTGTTATAAGAAAAAAATTCTTACGATTATTAAGTACACACTTTTCTAATTTAGAAATTAATATTGCTTTTCTATGGGCAGTTAAAATATCTTGGTGATTTATAAAAAGATATTTATAAAACTTATAAGATGCTAAATTCTTCTCTTTACTAAAACGCTTATTGCCAGATATATTTATAGTACTTGATCTTATATATACCCTTGAATTTCCGATTGAAAGTATATCTCCATAATTGGAAAACTCGATTAAAGCTAGATCATCAGAATGCCACGCTAAAGGAAAATTTTTAAATCCTTTTTTTTCTAAATTTGGTCTATAAAAAATATATTCACTCAACGAACTTCTTGCAGACCCTGTTATTTTATTGAACAAAAAATTGGTAGAATTTTCTATATACTGATGTTTATGAACTTTTGAAATTTTTTTATTTTCCACATCAATTATTTGACTACTAAACCGAATTATTCTAATTTTTCTAAAATCAACTTCATCGATTTTCTCATAAAAATTAGATACACAATTCTTAGAGAGCATATCATCATCTCCTAAAATCATTATCCATTGAGATTTGGGAGCATTGTTTATACAGCGATGCCAATGAGCAGTTAAAGAATTGGAACCAAGATTATTTTCAAACTTTTTATAATAGATTGATAAAGTACCTTGAAAAGAATTAATTATTGACCTAGGATCTTCAGGGCTTCCGTCATCGCCAATAAAAACTTTAAAGTTCTGACTGGTTTGATTTTCCAGAGACAATAATGTAGAATCAAGAAATGTCTTTTTGTAATAGGGAATTACTATTGTTAAGTTATCGGATAATTTCAAAACTTTTGAGTTTTATATAGATAAGTAATATCCAGTATTTAAAGTTAATGGGATGAGAGTTTTCTTTTATATATTCACTAATTCTTTTTAATTCTAAAAGGTTTTTATTTTTTATAAATTTTGCAGTATAAGATTTAAGCAAAAAATATGGAGCATTTTTTTTTTCTAAAACCATATTTAAAAATTTCTCTTCAAATAATTTTGCCGAATTTAATTTAATAGAAGGATCGCTATATAAATTACTAGTAATTGATTTATTATGCTTTCGATACCAAAAAAGAACTAATTTAATAGGCTCATATTTGATTTTTTCTTTATAAAATACTCTCAAGTAAAATTCTTTCTCTTCTGCGTAAAATAAATCCTCTAAAAATCTATAATTTTTTAAAATATAAGCTTTCCAAAGAGGCCCGGAAGAATTTAAATCTATCTCATTTAGATAAAAAGATTTTAATAAATTATCTGTGGTAACTGAGCACAAACCATCATCAGCTTTATCTAAATTAAATTCTATAGTTTCTTTATTATGAAATTTTCTGTATTGACAGAGTGTTAAATCAATTTCGGGATTATTTAAGAATGGTTCCATTTGAAGTTCCAGTTTTCGTGGATGCATAATATCATCATCATCGAAAAATTGAATAAATCCTGCTCCCCGTTTCGCAGCCAGATCCAGCCCATAATTACGAGTTCCGGAAAGTCCGGGTTTGTATTTCTCAGTTTTCCGGAAATAAGAAAAACGGGATTCCTTTTCCAGATAACTGGAAATTACCACTTCTGTATTATCCTTAGAGTGATCATCAACGATAATACATTCCCAGTTATGATAAGTCTGGGCAATGATCGAATCCAGAGTCTCACCAACTAAAGCCGACCTGTTAAAGGTAGCCAGTAAAATAGTAATTTTGGGACTGGGGTCTTCCATTGTTGCTTCTAGAAATAATTTAAATTTTAATTAACAGCAGTTTATATATTATACGGCTATAGATTTCATGAAAGCCGATCAAAACTCTAAATCTCAATTTACTAAAAAATGAAAAATTGCTCTCTTTAGAAATATAACGATTAGCTTTATTGATATATTCTTTACTATGATTTTCAAGCAAGAACTGCCTTATGAGAAAACCCGCTGCCTGATTATTTAATAAATCATTTTCAGCAAGGTAATCCCATATTTTTTGATGAATAACAATTTCAGAACCTCGCTTGAGTATCCTGCTATTCATAATCCTGGTAAGGGAAACTTCATGGGCGCGATAATAGAACAACGTTTGATTCAAAACAAGAGATTTTGGTCGATATCTAAATAATATCCTTAAAAATAATTCCTTCTCCTCCCCATACTGCAAACTCTCATCAAACCTCTCATCTTCGAAAAGTTTTGCCCTGAATAAGGGTCCTCCTACGTTTAGCCGGAGCCTTGTAAATAGAAAATCTTCGGCCAGAGAAATAGTATTTATTAATTCAATATGATCTATAGGGACCATTTTTGCCGATGAAGAAAACCGCTCATACCTGCAAATACTTAACTCAAGGTCGGTATCCTTTACAAAAAGAGTCACCTGCAGCTCTAGTTTTTTCGGGTGCATTAAATCATCATCGTCAAAGAATTGGATAAACTGTGCCTTTCGTTCCTTTGCTATATCCAGCGCCATGTTGCGACTACCTGAGGGACCTTTACAATAATCTTCGGCTCTTAAAAAACAGCTGAAACGTTTATCTCTTTCACTATACTTCCTAACTTGCTCCACAGTATCGTCACTTGAATGATCGTCCACAATAATACATTCCCAGAAAGAATAGGTTTGATTTCTTACGGATTCAAGGGTTTCTAGTAAAAGTTGCGCCCTGTTATAGGTAGGAATTAAAATATATATTTTTTCATTCTTCATCGGTTGCTATATCTCACATATACTCTTTAAAAGCCGG
>NZ_JAVRHP010000049.1:0-25241 GCF_031846505.1 Autumnicola edwardsiae | reverse complement strand
CGGATTGTCATGCTGAACTCGTTTCAACATCTCATAACAGTGGAGGATTCAAATTGCCGATATGAGGATGTTTTATGAAAATGAAGGGTATATCAGAAATTTCAACTATCTCTTGCTTTTTCCTTAGATAAAAAAGAGATTTGAGAATGTGCTGATTTGAAGATGTGCTAATGTATTGATGTGAAAAGTTGCTAATTTTTCTTTGCCACGAATCTACGAATAATGTTTTTCTACTTCGTACTTCGCGCCTCCCATGTTGAGGGATAGCTTAAAAACACCAATTATCGGCCTCTTATTATTTTGGTGGTTTTTGTGAATATTCCGGAAGGAAAAATAACAGATTAGTTAAGGGAACGGTTAAACCGGGTCATCATTTTATAAGCGCAGCGGAAGATTTTCTCCTTTTTTGAGGGCCTTTTGGAAGCCCCGGAATTCTTCATTTCTATTTTTATAAATTTCCCGCCGAGTTTATAAAAGCTGATGTTCTGCGGAAGAATTAACGATCCGGCGCCGTTTATTTTGATGCCGCTGTTCTTTCTGAAAATAAAATTTCCTACATATTCTTTTATTAGTTCTGAATTTCGTGAAGCATCTTCCATAACTGATTATTTTTCAATTAAAAGTCTTATAATTTACGAAAAATGATTGGTAGAAGGGATAAAAGTGAATTTTTATTTCAAATCTCTAAGGAATTTTCCCAATGTGCGATTGTTGCTGGGTTTTTCTTCTGTGAATGAGAACTCATCAAACTCATACCAGCCTGTGAATTCGTTTCCACATATATTATGCTCTTCAAAAAGAGGTATTTGTGCATCTGAAGGATAGAAATACTCTCTATCTATCAATTTTTCTTGTAATAGATTGGCTGCTTCTGCAGGAGAAATGCCTGTCGCATTTCTGAGAACGATGGATCCAAAAATTTTGTAATTTCCATCATCTCGATAAAGATATTTCAGTTTAAGATTTGAGGGTACGGACTTCATAATTTTTAGAAGAAAGATACCAGGAAACTTCTTAAAAAATAAATGAATGCTTATGTTATTTTTTGGCTATAGAAGGAATACTTCTTTATTATGCCAGCTTAAAGATTCTTGTGAGGTAAGAAGAGTAAGTTTTATTACTTGTTAATATTAAATTTTAAACTTTTTTACTTGAGTTATCTTATTTCGAATTAAATTCTTTGTACATATTTAAGTATTCCTCACATACCACCTTAGCTTTACCTTCGTCGACATCGGAAAGATATTGATAAACATCTTCAAAATAAAAATTATCTTCTTCAGGTTCATTTTCATACAAGTAAGACAATTCTAAAAGTGTTTCTGACAGCATCTGAAGATCCTTGGGTACAATCGTAAACAGTACACTTTCATGTTGATGAGGCTCTATTACTTCATACTCAACCTTTTTAGAACATTCTTGCAATTTATATCCGACATAGATTAGTCTTGCATAGTCATCGGCAATATTCTCATTAGCACTTGAGAAAAGAACTGTGTATTTAGGAAAGTAGATTGATATCTCCGATTTTTTTTCCTTTAAAAGTAAGGTCAAAATATCAACTGATGTTTTTGTTTTGACGTTTTGAATTTCTATCATGTATATATGGTTTTTGTTATTTCATATCAAGTCAACCTCGAGAAATAATTATTTTTTTACAAAATCAACTCCTACTCTAACTGGATGTGAAAATGCTTGGTTAGCAATTCTTTGCGCATAATTTTGCTTAAGCGAAAAGAGATATTTGAAAGGTTCACAATAAGATTGTTTCTTATACCAGTCAAACATATTGACATATCCTTTATAAATTGTCGGTTTCGGGATATAAAATTGAAATGGTTTAACATACTCACCGGCAGCCCAACTTATACATGTGTTTTGATCAATGTAAGATATAAATCCGCCGTCTCCTTTTTCTATACCTTCTTTGATGTTTAATTTTGATCCTTTTACAAAATAATATTTAAAATCAGTATTACTCTCTCCGTCTCTAATTATACAATCACATAACGGTGTAAGACATAAGTAGAAATTGTTGTCTGATTCATTAAAGAAAATATCTCCGAAATTAACTGCTCTTTTTTCTGGATTTTGAATTTTAGCGCCATTATAAAAAGAATTCATTAAAGCTAATTCATTATTGTCTAAATCTTTTTTGATGACTCTAAATTTATCTAGAAATTCATTTTCTAGAATTTCTAAATGAATATTTGAGAGACGCAATTTTGAGTTTTCGATAAATAAATTTTTCATAAAATCATCAAAAGAAGGTTTGGTTCCAGTTTTATTCATCATTTTCCTATGATGCATAAAGGTATTGAAAGAAATGTTCAGTATATCAGGATCTATAAATGCGCCATATTTGGAAAACTGATTTTGCATATCTAATCCTAATAACTTGAAAAAACTTTTATTTTTATCCGATGAAATCAACTTTGAAAAATTATTAATTAATGCTTTCGGTTTATTATGACTTTTCTTGAGGACAGATATTACCGTATTATTTATAATTAAAGCGTATTCAGAACCGGTTTTGGAAATTATTTCGGTTGAATAGTCTAATGCCACTTCAGGTTTTGATAAATTACCATTTACTGAAATAGCCATTGGAATCAAGGATTCTTGATTATTTAAATTCGTTATTGTAGTTATTTGATCAAAAATATTGCGATCTAAACGCATTACTTCTCCAACAGTTCTTCCGCTAGGTTGTGAAGTAATATCAATTTCATTTAATATTTCTATAATGTCATCATTATGCTCCAGTTGTTCTCGAATTTTATCAAAATCCTCATCTGAATAACCAGAAAAATAAGCTACTACCTTTTGAATAATTTCATCAAAATATGGGCTTGAGCTATATATACTGCAAAAATGTATATGAGGTTGTCTTATGATATCATCCAGGAGTTTGAGTGAAAACTCGTTTAGTGTATCTTCTTCATTCAAATCCCAATCTAACAAGACTAAATCTATGTCTCGAAATAGATATTGTTTTTTATTGTCTGAAAGCGGTAAATCCTGTTCTCCTTTTTTAAATTTGTGAATATTTAAATTTATTCCTTGATCTTTTAGATTCTTGTAAAGTTTTTTCGAAATAATATGCTCTTCAATATTTTTATCATATTTTATTCCTTCAAAAGGATTCCAAGCTTTTTCATCAATATAAACTACAGATTTTATAGATTCTTTGATAATTTCAGTTGCTTTCTTTTGGTAAATTTTTGCTTTATTCATTTTCGGCTGATAGCGATTTGATTACAAAACAAGCTCCATTCAAATAATTATATTCTGGGATATTTGTCGCTTCTATATCGAAGTAGTTTTCATTTAAGGTTTGTTTTGCCAGATAGAGGCCAATGCCCCTCCCTGAGGGTCGATTAGAATAAAACAAATCAAAAATTTTAGGAAGTCTATGCTCCTCTATTTTTTTTCCAGAATTCAGTATTAAAATTTCATTTGTTTCCTTAAAATAATCTAGTCGTATTTCTTTTTTATCAGAATTACGGACCCAATAAATTGCATTATTGATTAAGTTGATAGTGACGGTATAAAGAACTGGTTCTTTAATAATTATTGACTGCTTTAAAAATTCATCACTAGCAGTAACTTCTATTCCTTCTTTTGCTAGTTGCTTTCCGAAAAACTGATTAATGTAGTTAGCTAGACCGTTTAGCTTTATTTCTTTGTCGACTGCTGCATTTATTCGATATAGAGGAGAAAGCAAATCGTACTTATCTTCCAAGCTTCTAAAAGCTTTTTCTAGTAAATTAAATTTTTTGTTATTACTGACATTACTTTCTGTATTTAATTCATCCATTAGCCTATTAATCCTCGAGTATAATACATTAAACTCATGATCAATAATTTCTACGGCAATTCCTAATTGTGCTGTATCCTGAACAAGTGACCATTGTTGAAGCATTTGATCATATTGTGCTTTATAAGCTCCTTGTAGTAATTCTTCATCAATTTCAAAAGTCATTTTTTGAATATGATTGGATAACGGAACTAAAGTAGTGTTTGCTCTTTTCCTCAATCGGTCAAACTGTTGCCTTAGAATATCGCTCTGTTCTTTAATATCTTTTTTAACCTTTATTTTCTTCTTAGAATGGTTTTTTTGATGATTAAAATCGTCTAATAGTGTTTGTGCACGTTGATTATATTCATCAATCAAACTTCTAAATTTATCTTGTAAGTTATTGCGGTGGGTATTTAAAATCGAATTCAACTCCTCCTTATAAACCTCAGCACTCTTTGAAAAATTAATTTTCAGTTCTTCTAATTCGAGCTTCTCATTTACTTGATCTAATAAGTGAGAGCTATCTTGTTTAATAGTCTCGTTAAAATTAAGTATTTGGTCTTCATACCTATTGAGTCTATCTAACTGCAAATCTGTAGGCTTATAACGTTTAGGTATATCAGGAAGCAATTCCTCAAATTCTATGTCTAATTCAGAAAGTCTATTTAGTATTTGCTCAATATCCGAATAGGTTGTTTTAGTTGAAGATATTTTATTCTCAAGCTCAGACATCAATTTTTTATATTCCTTCTCATATTCTGCGAATTTTTTGGGATAGGAGGTAAGGGATTTACTGAAAGCTTTCTTCTCTTCGATTTCTCGTTTCCTGTCGTCAGTTATAGCCTGGTGTTGCTCGTTTAATTTCTTTTTTTCATTTTGAAAAATTGTGTCATCCGTAGTATCAGATAAATAATCTTTTGCGATTTGGACAAAAAACGCAATCAAGTCTGATTCAAAAGCTGAATATGGATCATTATTAATTAACCCTTCCCTACTCGATTTATCTTTTAAATCTGAATTATTTTCCCTAGTGAGACCGATATAGCCGAACATTCTTCTGTAAGAAAAGTAATAAGTACTAATACGTTTGTTCCGCCTTTCCTCAAATTTTAAAAAATCTGCATTTGGTCTTCCGTATGGTAAAACCCTGAAATTATCGCGATATAAATATAAACCACCGTGAGTCTCTACCTTATTATTAATTCTCTTCCAAGCCGTTTCATTTAATTTTGAATCTCTTAGGTTTCCTTGACTATATCCAAGTTTTAAGTAAAAATCACCATAATACTTCCTCTTGAATTTTTTTCTATTGGGTTCAAATTCATATGGTATCTGTTTATCATATATTTTTAAGGTACCATTGAATTTTCCGTATCCCGTAAATTTACCTTCTATGAGAATATCAGCAAAATTATAATCTTCAGAGGTGAAAAAATTCCCCTCTTCCACAAGAAGGTCCTTATCTTTTCCTAGTTCATTATGAATGTAGAAATAAGTCTTGACTGCTTTTTTTTCTTTTTTGATAAAAGGATTAAAAAAACCTGACAAGCTTGATATAATGAAGTCTCTATTATCCCTATTATCTTCACTATTCACCTCGGAAAGATCAAGAATTTGATCAATAGGATTAAAGATTAAAAATTTTGTTCCATGGGATTCTTTTAAATCTGTAAAATCATCCATTAAGGCATCCATTAAATTATTGGAAACAACGGAATTATTAACAGACTCAATGATTTGTTTCTTTAAATTCTTTTGACTTTCTTCCCAAATTAATTTTCCTTCAAAGTCTTCTTTCTTATCCAAATTCTCCAGAAAAGATGCCTTAAGATTTTCAAAAGTGTCCTGAAACTCATTTTTGTCTTCTAAGGACTTTACTGGAATATGGATGTCATCTAGATAAAGATTATAATTTTCTAGAAGATTCCAGTTGAAAAACAACATTTGAATAGGAGAACCAATTTTTTTTGTCAGCATTAACATTGGCTGTCCGAGAAATGCTACTGATAATCGACCGATACCTTTTTCACCTGCCTTTACTCTCGGTTTTTTCCATAATGTCTCAATGTCTGGAGACTTTTCAAGTTGAGCTCTACTTTTAGAATCTGTGCCCAGAACCAACCATTTATCAAAAATATCTTTTTGAGACATTCCTTTACCATCATCTGTCAATAAGAATAAATCCTTATCTAGACCTGTAAAACTTTTTTTAAAGATTTCGGCTGTAAGATTGTCTGCATAAGCATCATATCCATTCTTCCATAATTCAGTAATAGCTGTTGGTAAGTCGGCAATTTGTCCTTTTCCAAGTAAATCTACTGCTCTAGCTTTGGTTCTAAATTGCATTCAAATGATTTTGACATATCGATAATCCTATCCTCTTTGAATATTCAGGGGGAACGGCATTTCCAATTATTCTAGCTGTATCTGCTATAGTACTGGTTTTAAAAATATAATTTTTCGGAAAAGTTTGTAAAACTGCTCCTTCTCTTAAAGACAATGCCCTATCCTCTTCTGGATGAGCAAATCTACCGCAACTAATACTGAAAAATTTTGTCGTAATAGTAGAAGAAGGTTTGTTCCAGCGCAGTCTTCCAAAAGTATCGCGAAAACTATTATCTTTGCCTATAAAACAATTCAATTGCAGCTGCGGGTCATTAGCAAAATCGAAACGGTTTCCTCCATCATGTTTAACTTTCCTAATTCTCTTAAGATTAAGGTCATTTAAACCCGCCGTAGTATTCATATAATCATTTAAATCTTTATTGCCTGCAGGAAGAACAGGAAAACCTTTTTCTACACCAATAAAATCCTTAAGAGTTGGAAAGCTATCGCTCCTTTCAGGTTGTATATCTTTTTTATTTACCCGATCAGCAATTAATGTAAATCTTTTTCTAGATTGGGGGACTCCATATTTATTGACATTATGAATATCAGCATGGACTTTATAATCATTCTCTTCTAACCAGGCAATAAAATCAGTGAGTTTGCTTTTTTCTTTATTGCGTAAAATTCCTGGAACATTTTCAACGACTACATAACCTGGATTGAAATATTTTACAAATCTGTGAAATTCAGTAAGGAGATTTTTAGTCTTTGTAGCTTTCTGTTTATCGGTTCGTATAGTACTCCAAAATTGACAAGGGGTGCAGCCGATCAGCACTAATTCATCATCGTTTCTTTTTAAACCTTTATCTTTTAAATGTTTTTCAAGTTCTTTTTCTTTTAATTTGAAAACATCAGCTAAAATAAATTCCCCATCGATGTTTGCTTCATAAGTATCTTTACATTTGGGATCATTATCTATTCCAGCTAAAATATCTATTCCAGCTGTTTGCAGACCGTAGCTCATTCCTCCACCGGAGCAAAAAAAATCAACTGCTTTAAGTGTCTTGTTATTAGTATTCACAAATAATTGAATCTTTAAGATCTCAAAAATATAAATATAATGCTATTATAATTCCATGTTGCTCAATTAACTCAAAAATATCCTTTATAGACTACAGGAGCATACTGGCAGATTTCCTGTAGACCTCCGTTTTTAGTAAAGATTCTTGATCTATTTTCGAAATCAAAAACTCTGTATAAATAGTAATTTTTAGAGTTTCTATTTGAAAACTCAAATTCATTGTCAGAGAAAAAGAAAGGTGTCTTAATACCTAACTTTGTGGTTTTTACTTCGATATATTTATCTTGTCCATCGATAGTTTTTGATAAAATGTCGTAGCCGGCTCCATCTCCTTCGTCCTTAGAGATCCATCTTATTTCCTGAGCTAACTTTTCTTTTCCCATCTTTGTCAGATTCCATTTCTCGTAATCATAAATGAGTTTTTCTCCTAAATATCCCAGCTTTGAATTTTTTTGCTCTCGTTCCAGATAATTAACTTTAATGGGATTTCTCGTATATGATATTTTGGGTTCATTAACTTCTTCAATTGCTGGAGGTTTTACGAGCATCTTATCGTAGTTATCTATTGATCTTTTTTCCACATCCCTATCAGCATATATTTTAAATAGCTTTTCATAATCGGTGTGATTCTCTAAATGTGCTGCTACTTTTTCATCTAATATCTGCTGGTAATTAAAACGGGGAAGATATCCTTTGATGTAAGGTTGATTAAACTTTATTAATGCAGCACTAATGTTTTGATGCTTGAACTCTATTGCTCCTTCAGAACGATTGTTTAACAACGGAAGTAAATTTTTGCGATATTCTGTTTTTGAGTATCTCCGGTTGGATAATTCTTTCCTAAGCATTTCGAAATAGATCTGAATTATCAGATTTACTTCTAGCTCTGACCAATTACTCATAAAGGGATTCTTTGACAATAAAATTAGGTAAAAATTTTCTTACGCAAAAGGATCATACTATTTGCGCAAATTGTAGTTAATGTGAACATCTTTTAAAGCAAAAATTTAATGATCATCCAAAAGAGAAAAAATTAATCAGGGAATAAGAGATTCAGTTTTCATTTTTCTGCTGATAAATGCCATCATCTCGTAAGCTTTTTCCAGTGCTTCTTCCTGATTAGCTGCATGCGCTGAATATGCGTCCTCTTCAAAGCCAATTTTTGTAAGAGTTCCGTTCAGTTGCTGAAAATTTATCTCGTAGGGAGGAGTGAAGATTCCCATTTTGTCTACGCTAACGCTAAATTTATTTTCTGCATCTTCAAAAATAAAGTTCCCTTCATATTGCTCTGCTAAATACCAGTTGTCGGGTATATTCTTCATCTTTAAAAAGGATTAATAGAGACATTAATTTACAACTAAAATTCTGAAATCGGATAAAAAATATTCGTTCATCCAAAACCACTTTCTTCAACTTATTTCTTCCCCGCCGCACTGTCATAACTAAAAAAGAAATTGATCCAGATATTTCTCGACAGGCGCATAATAATGGGTCCAAAAACAACAAGGGTTGCTACAATTACAAAAAAGGAAGTGAGGGGGGTAGTGCCAAAGAAAAAGAAGGAAATAACAAATGCTGCCACAGCAAATGCAATTCCCACCGCATAGCTTACATACATGGCGCCAAAGAAAAATGAAGGTTCAATTTTATATTTGGTGCCGCAGT
Organism: Autumnicola edwardsiae; assembly: GCF_031846505.1. NCBI lineage: Bacteria > Pseudomonadati > Bacteroidota > Flavobacteriia > Flavobacteriales > Flavobacteriaceae > Autumnicola > Autumnicola edwardsiae. Next base: position 16,365 of record NZ_JAVRHP010000049.1, on the reverse strand, counting down.
TGGAACAGCGCTCGGGCATTTTAAAGATGCTTCTTAGCTTGTAAGGATTCGGCTCTTTGTAAATGCTTTCTTCCTGGCAAACTGGGCAGGTTCCGGTGAATATACTGTAAAGCTTTGTTCCTTTTAAAAATTTCATCTGAAGTTATTATTTGAAGGCTGGTGGGCTGAGGTGGCACCTGAATTTTTACATTATCGTAAAAAGAATTTAAGCGTCTCAATATCATTTTTTTTGCTTCGCAAATTTAGTCATCTTTGCAAAAATTAATCCATTTTCATGCTTAACATTCATAATCTTTCCGTTTCATTTAACGGAGAATATCTTTTTGAAGAAATAACTTTTCGTTTAGGTGCCGGGGATCGTGTTGGTCTTATCGGGAAGAACGGTGCGGGAAAATCTACGATGCTTCGTATAATTTCCGGAGAACAGGAATACGACACGGGCAGTATTGCAAAAGATAAGGAGCTGAGAATTGGCTTTTTAAAGCAGGATATAGATTTTGTAAAGGGCAGGACCGTGCTTCAGGAAGCGCAGCAGGCTTTTGAGGAAATAAAAAAGCTGGAAAAGCAGATAGATCATATTAATGAGCAACTTGCTACCCGCACAGATTATGAGAGCGAATCTTATACGCAGCTTATCCAGGATCTTAGCGAGATAACGCATCAATACGAGATTATTGGCGGGTATAATTACGAAGGGGAAACCGAAAAGGTATTGTTGGGACTCGGATTTAAACGTGAAGACTTCGGGAAACTGACTGATACTTTTTCGGGAGGATGGAGAATGCGGATCGAGCTGGCGAAATTGCTGCTTCAGAGCAATGATATTTTGCTTCTGGATGAGCCTACCAACCACCTGGATATTGAAAGTATTATCTGGCTGGAATCTTTTCTGAATAATTATGCCGGTTGTGTTATTTTGGTTTCGCACGATAAAATGTTCCTCGATAACGTTTCTAACCGCACCATCGAAATAAGCCTTGGGCAGATCTACGATTTCAAGAAACCTTATTCAGAATTTATGGAGCTAAGGGGAGAGCTTCGGGAGCAGCAACTCGCCGCTCAAAAGAATCAGCAGAAAGAGATTGAGCAGACGGAAAAGCTGATAGATAAGTTTAGGGCTAAAGCTTCTAAGGCATCCATGGCGCAATCGCTTATTAAAAAACTTGATAAGATAAACCGTATTGAAGTTGATGAGGACGACAACGCGGTAATGAATATAACCTTTCCTGTTTCTGTACAACCGGGGAAAGTTGTGGTGGAAGCAGAGCATGTTGGCAAAGCTTATGGCGAAAAAAAGGTGCTTGAAGATATTAATTTACTCATTGAACGGGGGAGCAAAATTGCTTTTGTAGGCCAGAACGGACAGGGAAAAACAACCCTGGCCAAGATTATTATAGACGAAATTCCTCACACCGGGGAGTTGAAACTGGGACATAACGTGCAGCTGGGATATTTCGCCCAAAATCAGGCAGATTACCTGGACGGTGAAAAGACGGTGCACGACATTATGGTAGATTCGGCCAACGAGAAAAACCGGAGTAAGGTGCGTGATATGCTGGGTTCATTTTTATTCCGTGGAGATGAAGTGGATAAGAAGGTAAAAGTACTTTCGGGTGGTGAACGGAACAGGCTGGCTTTATGTAAATTGTTATTGCAGCCCTTTAACGTGCTGGTAATGGATGAGCCCACAAACCACCTTGATATAAAATCCAAGAATGTTTTAAAGGAGGCATTAAAAAAATTTGAGGGAACACTTATCCTCGTTTCCCACGACCGGGATTTTCTACAGGGGTTAACTTCACGGGTTTATGAATTCAAAAACAGGAACGTAAAGGAGTACCTTGGAGATATTGATTATTACCTTGAGCAGCGGCAGTTTGAGGATATGCGTGCTGTAGAGAAGCGGGAAAAGCAGAAAGCCACAGTGCAGGAAAAAACCGAGGCTTCGCCTAAACAATCCTACGAAGATCAGAAAAAACTGAAATCTCTTAACAACAGGTTAAGCAAAACCGAAGCGAAAATCACGAAGCTCGAGAAGGAGCTAAAGGAGAAGGATGTGGCGCTTGCTTCAAATTATGAAAAGACGATGGAGCAGCCGGAATTTCTTAAGAAGTACAATTCAAAAAAAATGGAACTTGAGAAATTCATGAAGGAATGGGAGAAAATTCAGCAGGAATTAGATAAGTATAATTAGCCTTTTATTAATTGTTTATAGACTTCAATTAAACTAATTCCGTTTTTTTGAGTCCAATGGTGAAGTATGGACAAACGTAAAATTATTCTCCCGGTATTAGGATTAGTCCTTGTGGTGTTAGCCTTTTTTGGCGCCAAGGCAATAATCGCCAGCAATGTAGAGGAAACCCCTCCTGTTTCAAAAGTGGTTAAAAGTGTTTTTGTTGATACAGTGCAAAACCGTACTGTGCCTATTATAGTTCCGGCTAACGGAAGTGTGACGGCCCTGCAAAGATTCGAATTATATTCCGAAGTGCAGGGGATCTTCCTGAGTAGCAGCAAAGAATTCCGGCCCGGACAAAAATATAATAAGGGTCAGATTTTGCTCAATATCGACTCAGATGAATTCCGCGCTAGCGTACAATCGGCAAAAAGTGATCTTTATAATAGCATAACTGCTATAATGCCCGATCTGCGGATGGACTATCCCGAGGTTTTTGAGAAGTGGCAATCCTACCTTAATAATTTTGATATACGGGAACCTGTGCCGTCTTTACCGGAACTGGATTCAGATAAAGAAAAATATTTTATTACAGGCCGCGGAATTATCTCTTCCTATTACACCATTAAAAACCTTGAGGAAAGGTTACGGAAGTACACCATAGTAGCTCCTTTTAGTGGGGTGCTAACCGAAGCCGTGGTAAACAGGGGAACTTTGATAAGGCAAGGCCAGAAGCTGGGTGAATTTATAGATCCCACGGTATATGAACTGGAAGTGGCAATTGCTAAAAAATTCAGTGATTTGCTTAAGCCGGGTGCTAAAGTAGAACTGCGTAACCTGGACAGAACCCAGACTTTTGAGGGGACGGTAAGCAGGATAAACAGCCGTATAAACCAGGAAACCCAAACCATACAGGTTTTTATTCGAATTGAGGATCAGGACGTGAGCGAGGGCATGTACCTGGAGGCAAAGCTGGATGCCAATGCCGAAGAAAATGCCATTGAAATCCCACGGGAACTTCTGGTGGACCGCTCTAAGGTTTTTGTGGTTAAAGATAGTGTGCTGGAGCTGGTGGAGGTGAATCCGGTTTATTTTACAGACAACTCTGTGGTTATAAGAGGGCTGGAGGATGGAGCTACAATGCTTTCCGCTTCAGTTCCCGGGGCGTATTCCGGGATGTTGGTAACCGTAGAAGAAGAATAATCCCAGCAAAACCCCGAAAGTTTTGAGAAAAATAATCAGTTATTTTATAAAATATGAGGTTGCGGTTAACGTCGTAATCTTAGCCTTTGTCATATTTGGGGCTGTTGGGGTTTTGAATATGAAATCTTCCTTTTTTCCGCTTCAGGAATCGAGGATTATCAACATCAATATTAACTATCCCGGGTCGGCCCCCGAAGAAATCGAAGAAGGGATCATCCTGAAAATTGAGGATAACCTGAAAGGTCTTGATGGGATAGACCGCGTGACTTCTACGGCAAGGGAAAGCGGAGGTTCTATTACTGTAGAAATTGAGCGGGACGAGAATATTGATGTAATGCTTAGCGAGGTAAAAAATGCGGTAGACCGGGTGCCTAATTTCCCCGGCGGCATGGAACCTCTTGTGGTGGCAAAGGAAGAAAGAGTGCGCTCTACCATTAGTTTTGCCATTAGTGGCGATAATGTGCCACTGGTGACGCTTAAAAGAATTAGCGAACAGATAGAGAATGATTTGCGTCGTATGGACGGGGTCTCTCAAATAGACATCTGGGGATTTCCTGAAGAAGAGATTGAAATTGCTGTGAGCCAGAACGATTTACTTGCTTACAATCTCACTTTTGAAGAGGTGGCGCAAACGGTGGCCAGTGCAAATATTCTCTCTACAGGAGGTACGATAAAGACCGAAGCCGAAGATTACCTAATTAGAGCCAACAGCCGGGTTTATTATGCAGATGCCCTTAACGACCTGGTAGTACGTTCTACAGCAGCCGGGCAAATTATAACCCTGGGAGATATAGCAACGGTAAGGGATCAATTTGCAGAAACTCCAAATGTTTCCTTTTTTAACGGAAATGTTGCGGTAAATGTACAGGTAAGCAATACTAATAATGAAGACCTTCTCTCTACTGCAGAGCAGGTGAATGCGTATGTAGAAACTTTTAATCAGCGAAACAGCAATGTAAGACTGGATGTGGTTAGCGATTCTTCCATTACTCTGGGGCAAAGGACCCAGTTATTGCTGGAGAACGGACTAATGGGAATGTTTCTCGTGCTGTTGTTCCTTTCGATTTTTCTGAATACGCGCCTGGCCTTTTGGGTGGCTTTTGGATTACCTGTAGCCTTTTTGGGAATGTTCATTTTTGCAGGCTCTTTTGGGGTGACAATAAACGTGCTTTCGCTGTTTGGGATGATCATCGTGATTGGTATCCTGGTGGATGACGGGATAGTAATTTCAGAAAATATCTATCAGGAATACGAAAAAGGAAAGCCGCCAATCCAGGCTGCACTGGATGGTACAATGGAAGTTTTACCTTCTATCCTTTCTGCTATTATTACCACCATTCTTGCTTTTTCTACTTTTATGTTCCTGGATAGCAGGATAGGGGAATTCTTTGCAGAAGTTTCCACAGTTGTAATTCTTACCCTTGTGGTTTCTCTGGTAGAGGCCTTAATTATTCTTCCTGCGCACATCGCCCATTCCAAGGCTTTAAGAAAAAATAAAGAAGAAAAAAAGAAAGGAATTGCACGGCTGTTTCAGAAAATGCGCGTGATAAACCGAACAGGGGACAGGGTAATGCAATACTTGCGTGATAAAGTGTACAGCCCTGTACTTGCTTTTGTACTAAGGCAGCAGATTTTATCCTTAGGGATTTTAATGGCTGTTTTGATCCTTACCATTGGGTCTATAGGAGGAGGATGGATACGCGTTACCCTTTTTCCAAGTATTGCCAGTGACCAGGTAAATATTACTCTTTTAATGCCTGAAGGTGTGAATCCTGCACGTACAGATTCTATAATTTCTATGGTTGAAGCTGCAGCATGGAGAGTAAATGAAGATTATTCTGAAAGACAATCTGGTGATAAACAGGTTGTTGAAAATATTATAAAAAGGGTGGGGCCGGGAAATAATAAAGCTTCCCTTCAGGTGAATTTGCTTCCCGGAGAAGAACGGGATTTTGGTTCTCCCGAAATCACCAATTCCATTCGTGAAGAAGTAGGCCCTGTTTACGGGGTGGAGAGCTTAACCTTTGGTTCGGGCGGTAACTTTGGCGGCTCCCCTGTTTCTGTATCCCTGCTCGGAAATAATCTTGAAGAGCTGGAAGCTGCCAAGGAAGATCTGAAAGCAATTTTTGAAGATAACCCTTTGCTAAAAGATGTAACTGACAGTGATCCTGAAGGTATTAAGGAAATAAATGTTAAGCTTAAGGACAATGCCTATGCGCTTGGACTGGACCTGGGCAATGTGATGCGGCAGATAAGGAATGCTTTCTTTGGAGCACAGGCGCAACGTTTCCAAAGGGGGCAGGATGAAATAAGGGTATGGGTAAGGTACGACCGGGAAAACCGCTCTTCTATAAATGACCTGGACGACATGCGCATCGTCACACCTTCAGGAGATCGCGTTCCGTTTGATGAGATAGCGAATTACGAAATTATAAGAGGAACGGAATCTATTAGCCATTTGGACGGACTCCGGGAAATAAGTGTAAGTGCAGATATGGAGGATCCTAACGGAAGCTCCACAGAAATACTGGCAGATATAAGACAAAATGTGATGCCGGAAATCCTGGCAAAATATTCCAGCCTTACGGTTTCTTATGAGGGACAAAACCGGGAAGCAGATAAGCTTTCAAGTTCAGCCAAAGCGGTTCTTCCCGTAATCCTGTTCCTTATTTATGCTACAATTGCTTTCACTTTTAGAAGTTATAGTCAGCCTTTACTTTTAATGCTGATGATACCTTTTAGTGTAATAGGGGTCGCCTGGGGGCATTGGTTACACGATTTCCCAATCAACTTTCTTTCTGCTTTGGGCATTATTGCCCTGGTGGGGATCATGGTGAACGATGGCCTTGTGCTTATAGGAAAATTTAATGGATTTATGCGGGAAGGCCTGGCGTTTAAAGATGCACTTTATGAAGCAGGAAGGGCCAGGTTCAGGGCAATTTTTCTAACGTCTTTAACCACTGTGGCAGGGCTTGCGCCTTTGCTGCTTGAGAAGAGCCGGCAGGCGCAATTCTTAAAACCCATGGCCATTTCAATTTCCTATGGTATTGCCATTGCCACGGTCTTAACGCTGCTACTCTTGCCGTTACTACTGTCTATTAGCAATAACATAAAAGTAGGAGGAAAGTGGCTTGCTTCAGGAAAAAGACCAACGGCTGAAGATGTGGAGCGCTCTATTAAAGAACAAAAAGAAGAAGATGAGCATGAAGATAGTAAATAGCTGTATTTATCTCTTAATTTCTGTTTTATCGGCACAAATTAGTGCTCAGGTTCAGGATTCCGTGTTAACAAAAGAAGAAGTGGTAGCTCGTGCGCTGGAAAGTAACTACGGAATTGAAATTGCGAATAACCAGGTTGAAATTGCTGAAAATAATCAGAGTATCCTTAACTCCGGCTATCTTCCAAGCCTGCTTGGAGTTGCCGGGGCAAATTATGATTTGAATAACAGGACAACAGAACCAGAGGATGGGGATATCCTGGAGCAGAGAGGACTTGAAAATAACAGTTATAATGCCTCTTTAAACCTGAGTTATACTCTTTTTGATGGCTTGGGGCGGTTCTATAACTTCAAGAGCCTGAAGGAACAATATAATTTATCACAGCTTGAAGCGCGGGAAACAATAGAAAATACGATGCTTCAGCTATTAAGTATTTATTATGAAATAGCACGTTTAACAGAAAATATTCAGGTTTTGGAAGAGACCCTGGAGGTTTCAAAAGAAAGGGTGCTGAGGGCGCAATACCAGTTTGATTATGGGCAAACTAATAATCTGGCAGTGCTCAATGCCCGCGTGGATGTTAATAATGACAGTGTGATCCTTATCGATACGAGACAGCAACTTGCCAATTCAAAAAGAGATTTAAACGTGCTTCTAAACAGGGAAATATCAGCAATTGATTTTGCCGTGGATACCACGGTGAACTTTATTCCTGAGTTGCAAGTTGAAAATTTCCTGAGCACTGCAGAGGCAAATAACGTTTCCCTGCTTCAAATCGAAAGAAATATTGCTATAAGTGAATACGATATTAAGATTAGCAGGTCCAGGTATTTACCGGCTATAGGCCTAAACGGTTCTTATGGATGGAATAGAAATCGTAGTGCAGCAACCGCCTTCTTCCCCGGTTCTACTACAATTACAGACGGGCTCTCTGCGGGAGTGAGTTTAAACTGGGCAATTTTTGATGGAGGACAAACTGCTGTACAGGTGCAAAATGCTAAGATTAATTATGCTAATCAAGAGCTTATCAGGGAGCAGATAGAGCTTGAAGTGGAACGGGATATTGCCAATGCACTGAATAATTTTAAAAATAAACTTTATATTTTTAGAATTCAGGAGGAGAACGTGGCTACTAATCTTGATAATTTTGAGCGTTCCAGGGAAGAATTTAGTTTAGGGCAAATTGCTTCAATAGAATTCCGGCAGGCGCAGGTTAATCTTCTTAATGCGAGGACCAGCCTTAATTTGGCTAAATATGATGCCAAGCTGGCGGAATTGCAACTTCTGCAATTAACCGGGCAATTGCTAAACGTGGAATTGTAAGGAGTTTTATGTACGAACATTATTTTCAGTGTCCCTATTGCTGGGAGGAGATCTCTGTTTTACTGGATCCTTCAGTAAAAGCACAGACTTATATAGAAGATTGTGAAGTGTGCTGTAATCCTATTGAATTTCATGTGAATTTTGATAATAGTGAATTGCAGGGATTTGAGGTTCGGAATGTAGAACAGTGAAAAGTCTGCTAAAATGTTTTCTCTCCATTCTTCAAAAGAAAAAATTCGTAAATTAAATGAAATTATTATTGCAGGAGTTATGGTCTCAAGTTTTGAATTGGCAGATAATGTAGTGGGGATACTTATAGAGTCTGATGTGGATGAAAAACTTATTGAAAAAGTCCACGCTATGATTTTAGAAAAACTAAGTGTCCATGAAGAGATTAATTTATTTTTCGAAATACGCCGGGGTAATGAAGTTTCATTTAGGGCTTTTCTGAACCAGATGAAGTTTAATTTCAGGAATATCGGGAAGTTCAACAAAATCGCCGTGGTGACAGACCTTGGCTGGATAAGAAATTCTATGATTATTAAAGATGCATTAATGCCTGCCGATATTGCGGATTTTTCAAATAATGACCGGCTAAACGCGCTGGCCTGGATATCTCAGTAAATTTTTTATGTTTTATTTTGGCAAAGTAGAAATCTGTCGTATATTTGCCATCCAATATTGCGGATAGCGCAGGATGCTCCGGCAGCTCAACATAAAGTCCGCTCATCGGGATTATAACCCGAAGCTTTAAAAAATATTGGAAATATACATCGCGGGATAGAGCAGTAGGTAGCTCGTCGGGCTCATAACCCGAAGGTCACTGGTTCGAGTCCAGTTCCCGCTACTAGCAATGACAAGGCTTTACAGAAATGTAAGGCCTTTTTTTATGGACTGGGTACAACATAGGTACAACATTTTTGGAAAGCCAAATTTGAATAGAAAATAATGTTAATTAACATTATTTGGGGATATTTCCTATCTCATTCGAAGTGTAACTTAGTAATTTGAAGGATTTGTATAATTCTCTATTTCATTAAATAGCTTATTAAAAAACAATGTTCTAATTCTTCAGTATAAGATCTTGGTAATTTTTTAATTGAAATTATTATCAAATTATGTGATAAACCTTTTGAAATCTGTTCCTATTCTTTTTGCACAATCTGTGCATTGATTTTTTTTTATCTTTGTAGTGTGAAAATTATCGCTGTCATATTATCTCTATATATATTCGGGCTTAACTTATTAGCCTGTAATGATAGTGACACTTCACAAGTGATTTCTGATTCAGAAGTAACAGTGGTTGCTACGCAGAATTTAGATATCGACTATTCACATGATAAAGTAGCAGATTTATGCCCTCCTTTTTGTAGTTGCCATTGCTGCCATGTGCATACAGTAGATTTCGGTTCTTCAAATTTCAAGGCTTTGATTATTGAAATTCCATCAAAAGCCTTTGTCCATTTTGACAGCTCAGTGGAAGAACCTATTCTTTCCTTTTTAGATCCTCCAAAAGTTTAATTCAGTTTTTTTAAAGGATAATTATATCCTTTTTTGACCAAATCCTGGTTCTCATACTAGATCCTTGGTCCTATTGATAGATTTTGTTAGGCACAAAATTATTATCAAGAATTTTAACTGAATTAAATTTTTATTTATATGATTAATAAGATAATCGCATTTTCCATTAATAATAAATTTATTATTGGACTACTTACCTTAGCGCTGATAGGGACGGGTATTTGGTCCATGATGACCGTCAACCTGGGATCGGTGCCAGATATTACTAACAACCAGGTTCAGGTGATCACCCAATCACCTAATCTTGCAACAGAAGATATTGAACAATTTGTAACCTATCCTGTAGAACTCTCAATGGGGAACCTGCCCGGGGTTACGGAAATACGATCTGTTTCCCGATTTGGCCTTTCCGTGGTTACAATTGTTTTTGAGGACGATATGGGCATTTACAAACCCCGTCAACTGGTTCAGGAAAAACTAAACGAAGTCAGGGACCAAATACCTGAAAAATTTGGAAGTCCCGCTATGGGACCCATTACTACAGGTTTGGGTGAGATTTATCAATATACGATAAAGCCCCAAAAAGAGTATGACACCGTTTATTCCCCTACGGAATTGCGTACCATCCAGGATTGGATCGTAAAGCGTCAAATGACCCTCGTCGAAGGTGTAGTAGAGGTAAATTCATTTGGGGGCTCTATAAAACAATATGAAATTGCCATTAATCCCGAAAAACTGAATGCGTTAAACGTTTCTATTTCCCAAGTCTTCGATGCCCTGCAAAAAAATAATGTTAATACAGGCGGTGCATATATAGAAAAAAATAATATGGCCAATTTTATCCGTGGTGAGGGTTTAATCAGGTCACTAGATGATATAAAATCTATTGTTATCAAGAATGAAAATGGAGTGCCTGTAACAATTGGAGATGCAGCTGAAGAGGTCCAGTTTGGTAGCCAGGTACGCTATGGTGCTTTTACCCAGGATGGCCGTGAAGCTGTTGGCGGTATGGTGCTCATGTTGAAAGGTGCAAATCCTAATAAAGTAATTGCAAATGTTCAGGATCGTATGGAGACGGTAGAACAATCTTTGCCTGAAGGTTTATCAATAGAACCCTTCCTTGACAGAAGTGTTTTAATTGAAAGAACTACGAGTACCGTGACCCAGAATCTTCTGGAAGGTGCTTTAATCGTGATTTTTGCCTTAGTAATATTATTAGGTAGTCTGAGAGGCGGTCTTATAACTGCTACTACCATTCCATTATCACTTCTTTTTGCTTTTATATTGATGAAGCAATTCAATGTCTGGGCCAATCTAATGAGTTTGGGAGCTATTGACTTTGGAATTATTATAGACGGTGCTGTGATCATCATTGAGGGTACGGTATATGAAATACAAAAACGGATGCGTTCCGGCAAAATAAAATTTAATAAGGCTAAAATGGATGAAGTAGCCTATGATGCCGGAAGTACGATGATGGGTTCCGCCTTTTTTGGACAAATTATCATTCTTATCGTATTTGCGCCCATTCTTTTTCTAACGGGGGTAGAAGGGAAAATGTTTCGGCCAATGGCATTTACTTTTGGTTTTGCCATGATAGGTGCTATTTTCTTATGCCTTACCTATGTCCCTATGATGTCTGCTTTATTTATGAAACCAATTCAGAATAAAAAGAACTGGTTTGGAAAGTTTGAACGCTGGCTGGAAAAAGTTAGTGATAAAATTATTGGAGGGATTCAAAAAGGATACATGCCTTTATTAAAAGGAGCTTTAAGATTGAAGTTCATAGTATTGGGGTCTGCGGTTGTCTTACTTATAGTAGCCGGTTTTATCTTTTCCAGAATGGGAGGGGAATTTGTCCCTCAACTTGATGAAGGGGATATCGCCATGCAGGCTTTAATAAGACCTGGAAGTGGTTTGAGTGAAGCAATTGATGTTTCCACAAAAATAGAAGATATCCTTCTTGAGAATTTCCCGGAAGTAGAAACCGCCGTAGCGAGGATTGGGGTTGCCGATATCCCTACTGATCCAATGCCTATGGATATTGCCGATATGTTTATTGTATTAGAGAAGGATATGGATAATTGGACTTCGGCAAGTTCTAAAGAGGAATTGATAGAAAAGATCAAAGAGAAACTTAATGAAGAACTTACGGGAGTCAACCTGGTTTTTAGCCAGCCTGTAGAGCTTCGTTTTAATGAACTGCTTACCGGGGTCAGGGAAGATGTTGCGGTAAAATTATATGGTGAAGATTTAGACCTTCTTGCTGAAAAAGCTGATAAAATGGCTGAAATAATACAGACTATACCGGGCGTAGGAGATGTGAACCCTGAACGAACATCTGGTCTTCCACAAATGACGGTGCGGTTTAATCGTAAAAAAATTGCGCAATATGGATTGGACATTGAAAAGATTAACGATTATATAAGTGCAGCTTTTGCTGGAGGAACGGCCGGAGTGATCTTTGAAGGGGAAAAGCGGTTTGATATGGTAATACGTTTTGATGAGGCGCACCGCCAAAGCATTGATGATTTACGTACCCTCTATATAGATCTGCCGGATGGCACTCAGGTTCCGATTAAGGAAGTAGCTGATATTAGTTATGTACCGGGCCCTATGCAAATTTCCAGGGATAACACCTTTAGAAGAACCTATGTGGGAGTTAATGCCCGCGGGAGGGATGTGGAATCTGTGGTAAATGACATCCAGCAAAAATTGGATGAAGAGTTAGATTTACCTCCAGGATATTACATTACTTATGGTGGGGAGTTTGAAAACCTTCAAAGAGCAAAAGGGCGTTTACAAATAGTAGTGCCCATCGCTCTATTTCTGATATTCGTGCTTCTGTACTTTGCACTCCAATCTTTTTCCCAATCAATTATGATCTATATAGCCATTCCACTGGCGGCTATTGGAGGAATATTTGCTCTTTGGTTAAGAGATATGCCGTTTAGTATTTCAGCTGGTGTAGGCTTCATTGTATTGTTTGGGGTTGCCGTTTTAAACGGGCTGGTGCTTATTAACAGGTTTAATTCCTTAAAAGAAGAAGGGGTAACCAGTATAAAAGATAGAATTTTTACAGGAACCAAAGAACGAATACGTCCCATTATGTTAACAGCAACAACAGATATTTTTGGATTTCTGCCGATGGCTTTTTCATCGTCAGCAGGAGCTGAAGTACAACGACCCCTTGCTACGGTTGTTATTGGTGGCATGCTTACAGCTACCTTACTTACGCTGGTTGTTCTTCCTGTCCTTTATACATTTGTAGAGAAGAGACGAGAGAAAAAGGAACAGAACAAGCTTGGTTCTTCCAATTCACGATCTTTAGCCACAATTTTGATAATTGGCTTGATGTTAGGCGGAACCTTTTCCGTAAATGCACAATCTGATGAAATGTCATCGGAAAATCCAATACAGGATTCTTTACAAACTATTAGTTTGGAAGAGGCTAAAGAAATGGCAATCCAAAACTTTCCACAATTAAAAGCTGCCCAACTTGAAATTGAAAGTGAGGAAGTATTGCGTAAAACCGCCTATGATTTTGGGAATACCCAAATCTTTACAGGAAAAGAAGAGGTAGGAAATGGCTCTGATGGGATCTATACCCAAATTGGTGTTCAACAACAAGGCATAGATGTTTTTGGAATAGCTCCCCGTTTGAAATTACAGAAAGAAAGGGTGGCCCTTGCTGAAAATGCTTTAGAACTAAATACCTTAGAAGTGGAACGTGAAGTAAGCAGGGCCTGGGCTTCAGTTTATACAAGTAAAAAGAGGTATCGGGTATATAAGAAAATGGATTCAATTTTTGAAGACATTGAAAGAGCAGCACGAATCAGGTATGAAACAGAAGCTACCTCTAAACTGGAGTATCTTGCTACTTCAAATCAGGGGAATGAGGTGAAAATACAGTTAGAACAAGCTTATAGAGATTACCTGAAATCATTACAGCGTCTAAATTTATGGTTTGTTAGTGATACGATCTATGATGTACCAGATTTGCCTGTTGAAACTTTAGACGAACCTTTAAACTTTCTGGTAGAGTCGCTTGAAAATCATCCGTTGCTGCAGGTTTCGGAACAAAGGATAGATGTTGCCAAAGCGGTTACCAGAGAACGAAAATCTGAATTTTTGCCCAAATTTCAGGGTCAGTACGGTAGGCAGGAAATAGCCGGGCAATCGGGTTTCTTCCAATATCAAATAGGAATTCAAATTCCGCTGTTTTTTGGGCCGGAATTAGGCCGTACACAGGAAGCACAAGTAAATAGACAGATTGCAGAGCAAAACTTTTATCAGGATAAAATCGAACTGGAAACCGCCTATAAAAATATGCGTGAAGACTACATCAAATGGAGAAACTCATGGAATTATTATAGGGATGAAGCACTTCCGCTGGCCAAAGAGCAACAAGGTGGATCAGTGCTGGCCTTTAAGGAAGGCGCTATCGATTATGTGACATTTCTCCAAAATATAAGAGATGCCATTAGAATCGAGGTAAATGCCTGGAGTGCTTTTAACGATTATCTCGACAGCCGCTACCAACTGGAATATTACCTTAAGAATTCAAATTAAAAATTAAAATAAGAAAATCGATATGAATACAAGATCAATAAATATTCTAATGCTTGCCTTAACGCTCAGCATATTCTTTGGATGTAAAGAAAATCCTGCGGCAGGGGAAGATGCTTCCAGTGAAACTGCAACTACTAATACCGAAGAAGGTGAAAATCACGGTGAGGAAGGAGATGAAGAACACGGTGAAGAAGAAGGTGGGATGCGTTCGGTACATCTTTCAGAAATGAAATTCAATAGTCTGGGGATTAAAGTAGATACCTTGCCTAAAAAAGCTTTGTCGGGTATTGTGGAAGCCAATGGCCAGTTAGAAGTGCCGCCACAATATGAAGCTACCGTTACGGCAATTTTAGGCGGTAATATAACTTCTATAAAGGTTATTGAGGGGGATAAGGTAAATAAAGGTCAGGTGTTGGCTTATCTTTCTCACCCAAATTTAACCAGAATGCAGTCTGATTATATTAATGCATATAGTAGGATGCAATTTTTGGAAAAGGAATTTGAAAGACAGAAACGTTTATATGAAGCAGAGGTAGGATCTGGAAAATCTTTTCAACAAACCCAATCAGATTACCAGTCTGTACAAGGTGAAGTGCGGGGGTACGAATCGCAATTGCGCCAGTTAAACCTAAATGCTTCCCAGGTTAGAGACGGTGAATTATATGAATATATTCCGGTAGTAAGCCCAATTGGAGGTTATATTGAAAAAGTACTGGTACAGGTAGGACAATATGTAGACCCTCAGACCAGTATGTTTATGGTAGTTGATAATGAACATGTTCATGCCGATCTAATGGTTTTTGAAAAAGATATTTATAAGGTGAAAGAAGGCCAAAAGATTGCGTTTACACTGGAATCGGTTCCAGGCAGTAATTTAACCGGGGAAATTTATTCAGTGGGGAAACAATTTGAACAAAACCCCAAAGCGGTACATGTGCATGCAGAAATCGATAATAAAGAAGATTTTCTAATTCCGGGGATGTATATAAACGGAAAAATCAGGACCGGTGAAGAAGCTGTTCCTGCCTTACCGGAAGAAGCAATAATTGAAGAAGAAGGAAATCCCTACATCTTTACGGCCCAAAAACACCAGGAAGATGGTGAAACCGAATGGGAATTGAAACCAGTGCAGGTTAGAACGGGAATAAATGAAGATGGTTGGGTTGAAATTAAACTGCTGGAGCCTCTGCCTGAAGGTACGTTGGTTGCCTATAATAATGCCTATTATCTGGTTTCTGAAATGCAGAAAAGCCAGACTTCCCATGGTCATTAAATTAAAAAAATTAGATGGATGGACTCTCTGTTAAATGTTTGTCTTAATTAAAATTCCAGAGGGTTCATCCTTAATACTAAAATTAATATTACAGCAATGAAAGAAATAAAAGCATTTATAAAACCGAAACGAGTTCAAAATGTAATTGAAGCTCTTAGTGAAAGCGGATTTAAAAGTATGACCCTTTCCCAGGGAGAAGGAACGGGGGCTTTTAAAGCAAAAGGCGCATCACCTTCTTTAGATTTCCGTGTAACAGACAGTCCGGTTGTAAAGTTAGAACTGGTATGTCAAAACGAAGAAGCACAATCAGCAATAGATATTATCCTTGAGAATGCAAAAACAACTGAACCCGGTGACGGAATAATTTATCTTTCCGATATTGAAGATGCCTTCCAGATAAAAACCGGGGAATCCATAAAGCGTTACGACCCCTAAATACTTTTATAGCAAATGGAAAAAATAGTAAAAAAGTTGGAAAGCAAAGGCATCCGCCCTACGGCAATGCGCTTGATGACCTATAGACGGCTGGCACAACTGAATGTGGCCGTTAGCTTAGGCGACCTTGGAAAGGATTTCGAAAGCTCGGAAAGGAGTACGCTTTTCCGTACTATGAAGACATTTGAAGAAAAAGGAATCGTGCATCAAATTGAGGATGGCACCGGCATCATTAAATATGCCCTGTGCGAAGACAATTGTGAATGTGAGGTGGGAAACGACCTTCACTTACATTTTCATTGCAATAGTTGCGGGGAAACCGTGTGCCTTACAGAGCACAAAATCCCTCAGATAAACCTGCCCGACGGCTATGTGGCAGAGGATATCAATCTGGTGGCCAAGGGAGTCTGTGAGAAATGTAGCAATGACTTGGATTAAGTTTTTTGATTTAAAAAATTGGAACAATGATGAAAATTTATAAAAAAGAAAACAAGGTATATATGGTAGCTCAAAATAGATTGGATGCTACCGATTATGACAATTTGATATCTCAATTAAAAAACCATATACAGGCAAACCATAAAGTATACTGGTATATTGAAATGGAAAATTTTGAGGGGTGGACTGCAAGTGCGTATTGGAAAGGC
>NZ_JAVRHP010000048.1:0-26034 GCF_031846505.1 Autumnicola edwardsiae | reverse complement strand
GAAATTGTCGCGTTGCCGTTAGTGTCGAGTTGAACCGTTATGTTTTGGGTTCTTACTGTGGGATCTTCATTATCTTCAACAGCTATAGTAGTGCTTTTTGGAGTTGAAGAATTTCCATCGGCATCAGTTACTGTGACAGAATAAGGTCCTTCAGATAAATTGGAAATGTCCTCGTTGGAAGATGAAAAACTACCTGGTCCGGTCCATGAAAAAGAATAGGGTTCAGTTCCGCCGGTAACATTAATTCTTATGCTCCCATCGGCGTTATCACTACAAGACGCATTTGTTTTAGAGTTTATATTGACAACAGGAGCGGCAACTGCTGCAGATTTATTATGATATTCGGTCGAAGGTTTTTCGAATTTATGCTCTAAAACAGGCATAACATGTTCTACTCCTGCAAGATTCTTGTAAGAAATCTCGCGGAGAGCAGAATTTGAGGCCGGTAAAACAAAACTGATAAAAACAACCAGAATCAAAGATATCACGGCTGCCTTTACCAAGGGAGTAATTTTGCCCATACGCAGGTAAAAAATATTTAAGGCAGTAAAGCTACATATAAAATCGTTGAAAAGTAAATTTAATACGCTGAAAGTGTCTCATAAAAAGCTCGTTATCAACATGAAGGGCTGTGGACAGTTAAATATGGTAAATATTGATGTAAGAAAAGCTTTCATCAATTTTTTTGTAGAATGAAATGTAGGAAATTCAGGAGGTGGAGTTCTTATTTTCTGTGAAGTGTAAAAACAAAAAAGCCACGGAATTACTCGTGGCTTTAAGGTCGCTTTTTAGATGAGTTTATTCGCCCATAAATGGGTACCTGTAATCTGTTGCCGGAACAAAGGTTTCCTTAATAAGCCTTGGAGAAACCCAGCGTAGCAAATTTAATTTTGAACCTGCTTTGTCGTTGGTTCCACTTGCTCGTGCGCCTCCAAAAGGCTGCTGACCTACAACAGCTCCGGTAGGTTTGTCATTAATATAAAAATTACCTGCAGAATTTTGAAGTTTTTTCGTTGCTTTGGCAGCTTCATAGCGGTCACCGGAAAATATTGCGCCGGTTAATCCATACATATTCTGGTCAACCAGGTCCAGAGTTTCCTCCCATTTTTCATCTTCGTAAACATAGATGGTAACCACAGGGCCAAAAAGCTCTGTACACATAGTTTCATATGTAGGATTGGAGGTAGCAATTACGGTAGGCTCTACAAAATAACCTTCAGATTTATCGTAATTACCGCCGACTATAATATCAGAATCCTTATCTTCTTTAGCCTGGTCAATATATTTGGCCAGTTTGTCAAAAGAAGCTTCGTGAATTACTGCATTTATGAAATTTGTCATATCCTCCGGCGATCCCATTTTGAAAGATTTTACATCTTCAATCACGAAATCTTTAATTTGCGGCCACAGGCTCTTTGGAAGATAAACTCTTGATGCCGCGCTGCATTTTTGTCCCTGGTATTCAAAAGCTCCCCGTGAAATTGCGGTAGCTACTTGTTTTGCATTTGAAGTTGGATGGGCAATGATAAAATCTTTACCTCCGGTTTCTCCAACAATTCTTGGATAGGACTTATACTTATCAATGTTATTACCAATCTGTCCCCAGATGTTTTTGAATACAGTGGTACTTCCCGTGTAATGGATTCCGGCAAAATCAGGGCTATCCAAAACAACATCGGTAATCATTTTTGGATCTCCCATTACCATATTAATCACACCATCTGGCACTCCTGCTTCTTTAAATACTTCCATCACTACCTGTGCTGAAAATACCTGGCTGTCACTGGGTTTCCATATAGCAACATTTCCCATTAAAGCAGCACTTGACGGAAGGTTTCCGGCAATAGCGGTAAAGTTAAAAGGTGTTACCGCATAAACAAAACCTTCAAGGGGGCGATACTCCACCCGGTTCCAGTTTCCTTCAGAAGATTCCGGCTGGTCGTCATAAATTTGTGACATATATTCCACATTAAAACGGAGGAAATCGCAAAGTTCGCAAGCTGAATCAATTTCAGCCTGATAAATATTCTTGGACTGCCCAATCATTGTGGCGGCATTTATTCTTGCTCTATAAGGCCCAGCAATTAAATCGGCAGCTTTAAGGAATACAGCTGCGCGCTGTTCCCATTCCAGGTTGGCCCATTTTTCACGTGCTTTTAAAGACTCTTTAATAGCTTTTTCAATATGGTTTTTACTGGCTTTATGATACACACCTAAATCATGTTTGTGATCGTGCGGTGGATGCATGGTGCTGGTGTCGCCGGTTTTGATTTCTTCAGAACCAATGTAAAGCGGCACTTCCATTTTAGAGTTATATAATTCTTTATAAGTTTCTAGTACTTCTTCTCTTTCCGGGGTTCCTGGTGCATACGACTTCACTGGTTCGTTGGTTGCGACAGGAACATGAAAAAATCCTTTTCCCATAATATATTCTGATTTTTTTGTTTGGGTTATACTTAATTTTTAAAGATAAAAAATTTAAGCGGCTTTACGGTGTCCACGGTGTCTATTCACGAAAGCTTAACTTTTCCAATCACTTCTGAAAATTTATGATTTGATACGCAAGATTTTATTAAAACAAAAAAACCCAAGACTTCCGTCTCGGGTTTTCAAGTGGTGCCTCCAGGAATCGAACCAGGGACACAAGGATTTTCAGTCCTTTGCTCTACCAACTGAGCTAAGGCACCAGTGCTTGTAAGCGGTGGCAAATATAATTTCATTTTTATTAACTGGCAAAGGAAATTTTAAAAAAATGCTTTTGTAATTTAGCGGATTCAAATTTTTCCTGATGAATTTAGTAGTAGATATAGGAAATACTTCGGTGAAGATGGCTGTTTTTCAAAATAATAGCCTTCTGCATAAATTAATTTTTCCTTTGTCAGATTTTTCAAATAATTTTCAAAAAATAAAAATTCAATTTCCAGAAATAGAGACTACCATACTTTCCAGTGTGGTAAAAACTATTTCTAAAGAAAAAAAACTATTGCAAAGGGATACCTACTTTTTTGAGTTAACACAAGCGCTGTCCCTTCCTTTCGAGAACAAATATGCTACCCCGGCTACGCTTGGGAAAGACAGGATCGCTCTGGTGGCAGCGGCGGTTGCAAAGTTTCCTAAGAAGAATACCTTAGTTATTGATGCAGGTACGTGTGTAACTTTCGATTTTAAAAATGATAAAGAGGAATATTTAGGAGGAGCTATTTCTCCGGGACTGGAAATGAGATTTAAGGCACTACACAACTTTACGGCAAATTTGCCGTTATTAAAACCAGGAGAGAATCTGGAGTTAATAGGTGGGTCTACAGAGGCATCGATGACCTCTGGAGTAGTAAATGGTTTGCTTCTGGAAATTGATGGTACAATTGCCTCGTACGCCACTGAATACGAAGATTTAACAATTATTTTAACAGGTGGGGATGCGCAATTTTTGTCAGTGCGATTAAAAAATAGCATATTTGCCAACTCAAATTTTCTCCTGGAAGGATTGAATTACATTTTAGAATTTAATAAGACTCAATGATAAAACGATTTCTGGTAATCGTCGCTATTCTATCTACCGCTTTGGCGGCCGCTCAGGAGAACATAGCTTCTCCATACTCATACTACGGCATAGGGCTTACCAACTTTAAAGGAACTGTTGAAAACCGGTCCATGGGAGGGCTGAGCGTTTACTCGGATAGTATCCATTTAAACCTGCGTAATCCGGCTTCTTATGGAAGGCTTAGGCTTACCACATACAGCCTTGGAGGGAGTCATGAGAGAACCACACTTAAATCTGATGATGCCGAGGGTGATGCTAAAATTTCTTCCCTGGATTATTTGGGAATTGGTATTCCTGTTGGTAATAATCTAGGTTTTGGTTTGGGTCTCGTCCCATACACCTCTGTGGGATACAGGGTTCTCGATGTTCAGGAAGATGTTGGGAGCAGGCTTAATGGCCGTGGAGGAATGAATAAGGTCTTTCTTACAGCAGGATATCAAGTAAATGAAAATTTGAGTATAGGTGTCGATGCCAATTACAACTTCGGAAATTTTCAAAACAGTAGGATCGTAATTCGCGAAGATATTCAGTATGGAACAAGGGATGTACGCCGGTCTGATATCCAGGGATTCAATTTTAACTTTGGTGTAGATTATCAGGCAATGCTTACAGACAACCTTAAATTGCACGTGGCGGGAACGTATGCTCCTGAAGTAGATCTCTCTTCAGAAAATTACAGAGAGCTGGCTACTGTAGCTTTTGTTTCTACAGGCGAGGCTGTGGTAGAAGCCAGGGATCTGAATGTGGCAGATACAGACTTTGCCCTTCCGGGTCAGTATATGATTGGTGCGGGAATTGGAGAACCCAGGAAGTGGTTTGTTGGTGGGGAATATAACAGCATAGGGAGAAGTTCCTTTTTATTCAATACTTCAGCAGATAATGCAGTATACAGGGATGCCGCTCAATACAGGGTGGGAGGTTTTTTTATACCACGCTATAATTCTTTTACAAGTTACTTGGGACGAGTGGTTTACCGTGCCGGTTTAAGGTATGAAGAGACAGGCTTGCATCTCAATAACCAAAGCATAGATGAGTTTGGCATGTCTTTTGGGATAGGACTACCTGTAGGAGCCCAGTTCTCCAATTTAAACCTGGGAATCGAGTATGGACAGCGCGGTACAACGGATTCAGGTTTAATACAGGAAAACTTCTTTAAGATATCAATAGGATTGTCCTTAAATGATAAGTGGTTCGAAAGAAGAAGATTCAATTAACCAAATAAATAGAAAATGAAAACGAAGTTTATAGCACTAGTTACCGGGGCATTATTAGGTTCAGGCGTTTTAAGTGCACAGTCTAACGACTGTCCAACAATGGCTGCCCTGGCCTATGACGATGCCAAAGCAAAAAATTATGATGCGGCTTACCAGCCTCTTTTAGAAGTAATGGAAAATTGCCCTGATTATAGTTTGGCAACTTACCAGTACCTTGAAAGAGTACTTCAAGATAAAATTGACAACGCTTCTGCCGATGCTCAAAAGAACGAATATATTAATGAGCTTATTTCCGTTTGGGAAAAAAGGTTGGAGTTGTATCCTGAAAAGACAAGTAAAGGGAAAGTTTATGGGGATATCGCTCAGCTCAAGTACGATAATGAAATAGGTACAAAAGAAGAGCTTTATAATGCTTATGACAGAGCATATACTGAAGATAGTGAGAATTTCACCAGTGCAAAAGGTCTTTATGCTTATTTTGACCTGATGGTGGAGATGCAGGATACAGGAGAAAGGGAACTTCAGGATGTCTTTGATATCTACGACAGAGTGATGGCTAAGATAGAAGAAGAGGAAAATGATGCTGCTGAAGATTTGGCACCGCTTATTGAAAAGCAGGAAGCAGGGGAGGAACTTACTTCTAAAGAGGATACACAAATTAAGTATGCAGAGATAAACCTGAATAATTACAACATGGTTAAAAATGCCCTTAACGCTAAGTTAGGAGCAAGGGCAGATTGTGATAACCTTATCCCGTTGTATGAAAAAGATTTCGAAGAAAGGAAATCAGATGTAGACTGGCTACAGAATGCCAATGCAAGGTTGTCTGCTAAAGATTGTACAGAAGATCCATTATTCTTCCAGGTATCTGAAGCATTGCACCAGTTAGAGCCTTCTGCAAACTCTGCTTTCTCCTTAGGACAGTTAGCTGAAGCTGATGGCGATAGAGCTAAAGCTCTTGAGTACTACAACGAAGCTGCAGAGCTGGAGGAAGATCCTAGTGACCAGGCAAGAATATACTATAGAATTGCAAGTAACTATAAGGAAAGAGGAAGCTTTGGACAGGCAAGAACATATTACAGAAGAGCCATACAGGCAAGACCTTCTATGGGGACCGCGTATTTACAAATTGCCAATATGATTGCGCAAAGTGCTAATAACTGTGGTGATACTCCGTTTAACAAAAGAGCGGTTTACTGGTTAGCTGCAGATTATGCTGCAAGAGCAGGAAGAGTAGATCCTTCCATTTCAAGTAACGCGAACCAGGCAGCTGCAAGTTACAGAGGTAGAGCTCCTCAAAAGTCTGAAGTTTTCCAGGCCGGTAGAAGTGCAGGGGAAGCTATCCAGATAGGATGCTGGATTGGTGAGACAGTTCGTATCCCTCAAATGTAGAATGAAGGTTACATATAATCATATAATTTCAGGTATTGTCACGCTCATTGGCGTGACAATACTTTTTTCATGCCAGGGCAACTTAAATGAAGTCCGTGAAATGGATTTACAGGGAGATTCGCCGCAGGCAGTTGCTGAGGGGTTGAACCTTAAATTTACAGATTCCGGCAGGCTGGTTGCTATCTTGCGTAGCCCCAGAATGTTCGACTATACCAATAAAGAATTTCCGTACCGGGAATTTCCAGATGGGGTGGAGGTGGAGTTTTTTGATGAAGAAAACAGAAAGAACACTGTAAACTCCGATTATGGGATTATCTATGAAGAAACTGGTTTAATAGATCTTAGAGGTAATGTGGTTATTGTTACCAGTGACAATACACAGTTAGAGGCAAGTCAACTATATTGGGACCAGGACAGGAGCTGGCTTTTTACAGACAGGCCAAATACAATTAAATTTCCAGACGGTGGGATTAACGAAGGCCAGGGTTTTGATTCTAACCAAAATTTCGGTAATTTTCGTTCAAGAACCAACGTAGGGGTACAGATAATAGACGAAAAAGAGGATGAGTAAATATTTCAGATTTTTTGAATATGCATATTTGGCTTTTGCTGCATTTTTCATTTTCGAAACTATAAGGATATGGAATATGGAGCGGGACAGAGCCTATATCTTTATCTTTTTCGCCTTAATTTCCATTTTTATGTTTTTCTTTAAGAGACGTTTTAGGAAGAAACTCAGGGACCGAAACAAGTAATTTTTATGGACATAGATGTTCTCATTATTGTTCTTTCCCTTATATTCTCTGCTTTTTTCTCCGGAATGGAAATCGCGTATGTCTCTTCCAATAAAGTTTTTATCGAGATTGAGAAGCGCCAGGACGATTTTCTTGCCAAGGTACTGAAGAGGCTTACCAAAAAACCTTCAAAATTTATTGCAACCATGCTGGTGGGTAATAACATCGCTCTCGTGGTGTATGGTTTTTTTATGGGTGATTTGCTAATGCAGTGGCTTGTGGGGATGCGACCTGTGGAGAGCGCCCTGTTAAGGTATCTCATTGTAGATTTTAGTCTCTTTACCCAAACAGTAATATCTACTTTAATTATCTTACTTACTGCGGAATTTCTTCCCAAAGTTTTTTTTCAGATCTATGCCAATTCCATGCTTAAGCTCTTTGCAGTGCCGGCTTACTTCTTTTATCTGCTTTTCAGCTTTATTTCTTCCTTTGTTATTTGGGTTTCAGATAAGGTTCTTAAGAGGTTCTTTAAAACTGAAGGGGACGAGGTGCAGCTGGCGTTTACCAAAGTAGAACTCGGGAATTTTATAACCGAGCAGATGGAAACCGTAGAAGAGGATGAAGAAGTAGATTCTGAGATCCAGATTTTTCAGAATGCCCTGGAATTTTCTGAAATTAAAGCCAGGGAGGTGATGATTCCCAGGACAGAAATTATTGCAGTGGATCAAAAGGAGAATCCGGGTGATTTAATTAATAAATTCACCGAGACAGGTTTATCTAAAATCCTGATCTACAATGAAACCATAGATGATATCATTGGCTATGTACATTCCTTTGAGCTTTTCAAAAAGCCCTCGTCAATAAAATCGGTGCTGCTGCCGGTGGTTTTCGTTCCGGAAACAATGTGGGTAAAAGATGTTCTTAATATTCTCATTAAAAAACGCAAAAGTATAGCCGTTGTAATTGATGAATATGGCGGTACAAGTGGTATGATGACTGTAGAAGATATTGTAGAAGAACTTTTTGGCGAAATTGAGGATGAGCATGATTCTGCCATTTTAATTGAAGAAAAATTAGATGAAGATCACTATCGTTTTTCTGCCAGGACAGAGGTAGATTATGTAAACGAAGCCTATAAGCTCGACATTCCGGTGGGGGAAAATTATGAAACCCTTGGGGGATATATTGTAAATCATACCGAGGAAATTCCGCAGCAGGGCGAAATCCTTAGAATTGAAAATTTCGAGTTTCTCATTCTCGAGGTTTCGAACACAAAAATTGAACTGGTAGAAGTGAAAATTAAACCCGCCGATTAATTTCCTGCTCGTTAATATTTTGCTAATTATAAGTTTCATAATTAGGCTAAAAACACTATTTTCGCCCACTATATTTTGATAAATAACAATTACAAATGGCAGTATTAAATAAAATCAGACAGCGTTCTGTTTTCTTGATTATCATCATTGCTTTGGCTCTTTTCTCTTTTGTTCTGGCAGATGTTATACGTAATGGGGGCTTGTCTTCACAAAAGTCTCAAAACACTATTGCGACAGTTAATGGAGAAGATATTGGTCGGGAAGAATTTGCAAGGCAGGTAGAGGCGCTTCAGCGTAACACT
Organism: Autumnicola edwardsiae; assembly: GCF_031846505.1. Lineage (NCBI taxonomy): Bacteria > Pseudomonadati > Bacteroidota > Flavobacteriia > Flavobacteriales > Flavobacteriaceae > Autumnicola > Autumnicola edwardsiae. The sequence goes on along the minus strand of NZ_JAVRHP010000048.1, from coordinate 17,535 downwards.
GGAGGCAATGTGAGTACTATCCAGGCTGCGAACAGGGTTTGGGAGCTTAAACTAAGAGAAGTTATTATTGAAGATCAACTGGAGGAGCTTGGTTTAAGGGCTGAAGAAGATCAGATCACAGATATGATCAGGGTTCAAATGGCAAACAATCCAAACTTTCAGAACGAAGCAGGTATGTTTGACGAAAACAGGTTGAAGGAATATGTAGCTAATATGAGGGCTACTTCTCCCCAGGCTTACGCACAGTGGCAGCAGTACACCCAGAATATGGCAGCAACTGCACGCCAGAATCTTTATTATAATATGATAAGTGCAGGTGTTGGTGCTACTATTACTGAAGCAGAGCAGGCTTACAGACTGGAGAATAATAATATAGATTTAAGGTTTGTTCAAATCCCTTACTCTTCAATTTCTGATGAGCAGGTAGATGTGAGTAAATCTGAAATAAACGATTATGTTGAAAACCATCCTGCCAGGTTCGAAACTGAAAAATCAAGAAACCTTCAATTTGTGTACTTTGAGGAAACTGCCTCTTCTGAAGACAGATCTGAAGCACAGGAAGAAATTCAGTCTTTAATGCAGGGCAGGGAAGAATACAATTCTGCTTCAGGAGCAAATGAGACAATATCAGGATTTGGTACTACAGAAGATGTAGAAGATTTTGTAAATGAATATTCCGATACTCCTTATAACGACCAGTTTCAGTTTAGAAATGACCTTTCAGGAGAAAATGCAGATGAGATTTTTAACCTTTCAGAAGGAGAAACTTTTGGTCCATATGAAGAAGATAATGCCTGGAAGATAACGAGAATGTTGGAAACAAGACAAATTCCAGATTCTGTAAAAGCCAGTCATATTTTAGTGACTTACCAGGGGACGCAAATTGATCCCGAGACTACCAGGAGCCAGGCAGCGGCAGAAGCTTTGGCAGATAGTATTGCCAATGTGGTAAGAGGGGACCAGTCAAAATTTGCAGCTCTTGCAGCGCAATTCTCGTCAGATCGTTCTAATAGTGAAAGCGCAGGGGACCTTGGATGGTTTTCTCCAGGGCAAATGATCCCTGCTTTTGAAGATTACGTATTTGAAAATGAAGAAGGAGATGTTGGAGTTGTCGAAACAGAACTTGGTTACCACGTGATTTCTATAGATGAACAAACTGAAGAAGAAAAAGCGGTTAAAGTTGCTACTGTGGCAAAAGAGATTGCACCATCAGAGCGTTCCAGAAGCAATTTGTTCAATGAGGTAACGAAATTTCAGATTGCAGCGGGTGATGGCGATTTTGCTGAAGAGGCAAATAGCAATAACTATAATGTAAGGACTGTACAACAGGTAAAAGCACTGGATGAAAACCTTCCGGGTGTTGGCCCACAAAGAGGGGTGATTCAGTGGGCTTTTGAAGAAGATGTGGAAGTAGGCAAAGTTAAGCGTTTTGAAACTCCTAACGGATATGTTGTTGCCCAGTTAACGGCTAAAAAAGATGCCGGATTAATGAGTGCGGAAGAAGCCTCTGCTACAGTAATCCCAATTCTTACAAAACAGAAAAAAGCCGAGCTTATTAAAGAAAAAATTAGCGGAAATACTTTGCAGGCAATAGCTGAAAATCAAAATGTAATTGTTCAGACTGCCAGTGCGGTTAACCTGAACAATCCTACTTTACCTGGTGCCGGAAGCGAGCCGGAAGTGGTGGGTACTGCCTTTGGATTGGAAACTGGTAATGTTAGCAAATCTATTGCCGGAGATAAAGGTGTGTATTTTGTAGAAGTGACGGCTAAGAACGAAGCTCCGGCTTTAAATTCTTACAATGCCGTGGCCCAACAGGAGACGATGCGTCGCCGTCAGGAAGCCAGTACAAGAGTATTTGAAGCCTTGAAGAAAAAAGCTGAAATTGAAGATAACAGGTCCAGGTTCTATTAGGATTTTTGGATAATTTAGATATTAAAAAGTCTCCACTACGGAGACTTTTTTGTTTTAAGGACGAGAATTGCCTTTTTGGAATATTCACTTTTTCAGGGGAGTTTTTGGTTAAATATTTTGGTCTTAAAATTTATAACTACCAATGCACGAATAATTATAACTAAGATCATTAGAAACGTAATCAGCTGTATGCCGATTTTGCAGGTGCATGCTGAAAGGCCAGTAAGATTAAGTTAAAGGCTCCTTCCCTTTTTTCAAGGGAAGGTGGCTTTATCAGCGAAAGCTGATAAGGACGGAAGGGTAATAACATGCTATGAAATCCAATTTTACTTCTAAATCTTAAGAATTTTTAAATGATGTTTCCGAGGCGCATAGGCTAAGGCTGACCATCATTAGGCGATGCCTCGAAAATGGCAAATATCGTTACCTAAATCTGTTCACCCCTCTACTTTTTTGGTAAAGTTCAGACCAATCAGGTTTTTAAAACCTCACTGCTCTTGTAGTAATTCTAAGATGAAGCCTCAAAAATGGCAATTATCAACGTATAAGAGTGAGTATATAGCTGCCTGACCCAGAGATTAGAACAAGTAATAACATTTTGTCATTTAAAAAGCAATTTTTTCAGGCATTTCCTGAAGCGCAGGGTTTTTTACTTGAAAAATAGTGTAAATAGTGAGTTATTGCTGAAAATTGTTAGTTTAGAAACTAAATAGAAAACAACTAAGCCGACAAAACCGAGTTCTCAATCCCGTAACTTGTGTTAATCGGGACCCTTACCTGAAATACCATTATAAGTTTTGGAAAGAAAACATCTAATGAAATGAGAAAAAAAGCATGAAATCTTAATCAAAAACTAATAAAATTCGCGTCGGATCTTAAGAAAAAAAATACCAATAATAAATACTACTTAAATTGAACCAACATAAATTATACTAAATATGAAATTTAATATAAAAACTAGAGATGTGAAATTTTTCGCATTAGGCATTATTGCAGCTTTTATTTTTGCAACTATTTACGACTGGGAGGATAATGTTAAATTGTTTAAAGAAGGGTATGAAAACGGAAAGCAGAAAAATCCGTTATAGAGATTTGTAAAATACCAGTATTCATAATCTCAGCTTTTTTATTTCCTCTAATTAAAATTCTAAAAAGAAAAAAATAAAGAACGAAATTAGAAATAAGTACTGTAGGTAACGAATATCTACAAGATAATGTCGTCGTAAGAAAAAATAGTGCTGTAACCTTTACTTCTGAAATATTCCTTTTCATTTTCTCCTCCCGTGGCCATTACAAAATCGCCACCCCAGCCGCCAAGACTTTTTATTTTACGCGGATAGTCATTAAAAAGCTCTGTTTTTACCTTTGGAAGGTTTATTGCCTGGGAAATAAGCGTTTCATGAATTTCCATGAGCATTTCAAACTCCTGAAGGTTTGTACATTCAATAAATTGCAGGGTAAGATTGGAAATTTTTTCAATAAGTGTATCCAGGTTCTCCTGCGGTTGATTTCTGTAATGGGCAATTGCCTGCCTGCTGTTTTGTTTGTTGTTCAGATAAACAAAAAACAGCTCGTCCTTAAAAGCAGGTCGAAAATTGGCATTTAAGACCTTCCTCCCGGTACTGGTCAGCTGATAAGTCACAGGAGTGCTATTTTGAGCAGCAGCAATATCAAATCCGCTTCCGCCAAACGTTTTTTCCAGAAGTACGTAAGCATCAATGCCAAACCATTGCGCAATATTGTTGATTAGGGTAGAGGAGGTTCCCAAACCCCAGTTTTGATTAAAATTGAGCCTTGTCTCCACATTAAAACTACCGGATTTGAGAACTTCAGGATTTAAAGTGTGAGCCTCCTGTAAGATCTGTTTTAAACGCGTGGCAACTTCAGAAGAAGCATTTTTTGAGATGCAGTTTACTTCGGCATTTTCAATTTTAAACTCTGCTTCAAACCAAGGTTTGTCGTCCTTATCGAAACTTTTCCAGGTTAAGGTTGGCTTTTCCACCTTTTCTACCAAAAGATCCTGAAAAAACCTCGTGGGCACGGTCAGCGCTTTTGCTCCGTTTAAAACGGCATATTCCCCGGTAATTAGCAATTTTCCGTTGCTGTGGAATCTTTTCATTGTTGTCTGATTTTCTCAAGCTGTGCTATCACACTGCTGTGCGTAACTGTATTATTTCTGAAATAATCTACGATAATCTCTTTTTCCTGCGGAGTTGCCTGTTGTTGGTTTAGAATATTCATAAGGTGCATTTTCATATGTCCCTGCTGAATTCCGGTGGTTATCAGCGATTTTACCGCGGCAAAATTCTGGGCCAGCCCGGCAACGGCAACAATTTTCATCAAATCTTCCGCAGAAGGTGTTTGAAGGATTTGCAGCGCCAGTTTTACCAGGGGATGAAGGCTTGTAAGTCCGCCAACGGTGCCCAGGGCAAGGGGAATTTCCATCCAAAACCTGAAAATTCCATTTTCTACAGTGGCATGGGTAAGGCTGGTATATTCGCCGTCTTTAGCGGCATAAGCGTGTATGCCTGCTTCTACCGCCCTAAAATCATTACCGGTTGCGAGCACCACCGCATCAACCCCATTCATTATTCCCTTGTTATGGGTAACAGCACGATATTTCTCAATTTCTGCTATACGAATAGCCCTAAGGAATTTATCAGCGAATTCCTGGCCGTCCATCTCAGGATCGTCAGAAAGTTCATCTAAGGGGCAGGAAACTTCGGCTCTTACAATACATTCCGGAACATAATTGGAAAGAATGCTCATCAGGATTTCGATGTCTTTTTCTTCCGCAGTAAAATCAGCAAACTTCTGGGCCTCATTCTGTAAGACTTCAGCAAATTTTTCGAGGCAGGAATTAATGAAATTCGCGCCCATAGAATCCCTGGTGTCAAAATTGCAATGCAGCTGATAATAATTTTTCAGGTCAGCTGTTTTATCCCTAAGTTTTATCCCGAGGACACCACCGCCCCGCTTTTCCATATTTTTTGTGATAGGTTTTACGGCTTTCAGCAATTGTGGTTTTAAGGTTTCAAAAAAACGTTGCAGTTTGCCGGAATCTCCGTTGTAAATAAAATGGACCTGGCCAATTTTATTCATATTCAGTACTTCAGCCTTAAATCCGCCCCGGGTTCCCCAGAATTTCGCAGCTTTACTTGCCGCTGCAATTACCGAGCTCTCTTCTATGGCCATGGGAATAGCCAGTAATTTTCCGTTAATTAAAAAATTTGGAGCAAGGCCAAAGGGGAGGTAAAAGTTAGAAATTGTATTTTCTGTAAATTCATCATGTAACTGCTGAAGTTTGTAATCTTCATTCCAGTACTGTTTTAGAACTTTAGTTGCCTCTTTATCATTATTTAAGTAGCGGTTGCTAAGCCACTCAATCTTTTCTTCTTTGCTGAATTTGGAAAAACCGGCTACGGGTTCTGTCATTTTGGGTTGATTTTTGAAAGCCCAAATATACAATTGTTATTTCTAGGAGTATAATCCGGAAGTCCTGGTGGTGATGTCCGCAGCAAAAATTTCATTAACAGATTGTTAGCATTTAACATATAAACGCTGCTTTTTTTGCTGAAAATTTAGTAAACTTGGCCTTCCGTAAAAATTATAAAAATTAATGAAGTTCCCAAATTTAGTTGTAACGTTCTTTCTAGTAGTAACCTCCTTTGTTTATGCCCAGGAAAAGGAAATAAGCCTTGAACAAATCTGGGATGGCGCCTTTAGGCAGGAGCGTTTACAATCGCTGCAGTCCCTGTACAATGGTCAAGAATATCTTGTTTTAAACAGGGATAGAAGTGCCGGCACTACAGCTATAGATGTTTACAATTACAGTACCGGAGAGCAGGTACGTACCATGCTGAGTAGCGCAGACCTCCCCGAAATTTCCTCTTTTCAGGATTTTCAGCTTAGCGAGGATGAAAATAAAATTTTACTCACTACAGCGTCAGAAGGTATTTACAGGCGATCTTCAAGAGGGATTTTTTATATCTATGATTTTCAGACGAGAGAGTTGACGAAATTAAGCGACAAAATGGTTCAGGAACCAACATTTTCTCCGGATGCCTCCAAAATAGCCTATGTTTTTAGCAACAATATCTTTAGCTATAACATTGCTACAGGAGAGGAAACTCAGGTGACTTTTGACGGTGAAAAAAATCAGGTAATCAACGGTGTGACCGATTGGGTGTACGAAGAAGAGTTTGCTTTTGTAAAAGCTTTCCAATGGAATCCTTCAGGAGAAAAGATTGCTTATCTTAAATTCAATGAATCTGAAGTGCCCGAATTTTCGATGGATATCTTTGGTCAAAACTTATATCCTTCAGAATATACTTTTAAATATCCTAAAGCCGGTGAGACAAACTCCCTTGTTTCACTGCATATGTATGATTTGGCTTCCGAAGAAAGTGAAGAAATAGACTTGAGTGAGTACAATGATTTCTATATTCCGCGGATCAAATGGACCGCTGATCCAATGCAACTAAGCGTACAGGTAATTAACCGTCACCAAAATGATCTGGACCTTATCTTTGTTAATGCTGAAGATAACAGCAAGAAAGTTGTCCTTAATGAAACAGATGAGGCGTATATAGACATTACCGATAACCTTACTTTTCTTGAAGATAACAGCTTTATCTGGACAAGTGAAAAAGATGGTTACAATCATATTTATCACTACAATAAAGCTGGAGAATTACTGAATCAGGTAACTTCGGGAGACTTGGAAGTAACCAATTATTATGGTTTTGACAGGAAGAACAAAAGGATTTTTTATCAAAGCACAGAGATGGGAAGTGTAAACCGCGCTGTCTATTCCATAAACCCGAAAGGGAAAAGAAAACAGCTTCTAACTCCGGAAACGGGGACCAACAGCGCCGATTTTAGTGCAGACTTCACCTACTTTATAAATTCTTTCACCAATACCCAAACTCCTTATGTCTATACGCTGCACCGGGCTAAAGACGGAAAACTTATTCGGGAAATCAGGGACAACAGCCAATTGCTGGAGCTTGAAGAAGCTTACAATTTCTCTCCCAAAGAAATCTCTACTATTGAAGTAAATGGGAATGAGCTGAATATGTGGATGATAAAACCAAGTGACTTTGATGAAACAAAGGAATATCCTCTTTTAATGTTTCAATATTCAGGGCCAGGTTCACAGTCTGTTTCCAATACGTACTTCAATTCCAACGACTATTGGTATCAGCTACTGGCAGACGAAGGTTACATTATTGCCTGTGTGGATCCCCGTGGGACAGGTTATAAAGGTGCGGCATTTAAGAAAGTAACTCAGCATGAGCTGGGAAAATACGAAGTTGAAGATCAGATTGCAGCCGCACAAAAATTTGGAGCAATGGCTTATATAGATGAAGACAGGATTGGGATCTGGGGCTGGAGTTATGGTGGCTTTATGTCTTCTAATGCACTATTGCAGGGAAATGACACCTTTTCTATGGCCATTGCGGTCGCGCCGGTGACCAGCTGGAGATTTTATGACAGTATTTATACCGAAAGATATATGGCAACGCCACAAGAGAATCCTTCGGGTTACGACGATAATTCCCCAATAAATCACGTAGAAAAGCTGGAAGGGGATTATCTTTTGATCCATGGCGGTGGTGATGATAATGTTCACCTTCAGAATACAATGCGAATGGTAGAAGCTTTGATCCAGGCCAATAAGCAATTCGACTGGGCAATTTATCCGGACCGGGACCATGGTATCTATGGCGGGAACACCCGGCTTCATCTTTATACTAAGATGACAGATTTTATTAAGAATAAATTATAAAACCTAATACAAAAGGAATCACATGGAATTCAAGTTTGGAGGTTCAGAACATAATCAACGTACAGTTTTAGGACATCCTGCGGGATTGTTTGTCCTGTTTTTTACAGAGATGTGGGAACGTTTTTCCTATTATGGAATGCGGGCTCTCCTAGTACTTTTTTTAACCGCTTCTTTATTGGAAGAAGGCTGGGGCTGGGAGCGACAAGATGCGCTTATCTTATATGGATGGTATATTGGCCTCGTATACGTCACGCCTATTTTTGGAGGTTTAATTGCAGATAAGCTCCTGGGGTATCGTAATGCGGTAGTATGGGGTGCGCTAATAATGACTTTGGGGCATGCATCCATGGCTCTGGAAGGTTTTACAGACAATTTTTTCTATTTGGGGCTGATACTTTTGATCCTCGGAAATGGATTGTTCAAACCGAATATTTCTTCTATTGTAGGGCAACTGTACAAGACAGATGACAAAGAAAAGGATGCTGGCTACACCATCTTTTACATGGGGATTAATGCTGGCGCATTTCTCGGAATTCTACTTTGTGGATACATTGGTGAGAACATTGGCTGGCACTGGGGCTTTGGGCTTGCGGGTATTTTTATGTTCTTCGGAATGCTGCAATTCTATTTCGCCCAGAAAATCTTTGGAGACATCGGCCTAAAACCTACAAAGGAAATTGATTATGTAGATCAAAAGACAATTAAAGGTGAAGTGAAGTCTGAAGGAGGAGTAGTAAGAGACGAAGAACCTGAGAAGAAAGCCGAAGTTTCCGCTGGAGTAAAAGGAGACAGGATCCTCGTGATTTCCATTTTTGCTTTTTTTACTATTTTCTTTTGGTGGGCCTTTGAGCAGGCAGGCGGCTCCATGACCATTTTTGCGGCAGATTACACAGATAGGGTGCTGGTTGGAAGCGGCGCATATACATTTAAAATAATAAATGCTATTATAACGATAGTTCCTTTACTGGTAATCACTTATGTTTTGGGACTTTTATTTAAACAGACTTTTGGGTCTTTTGCCAAGTCTAACGTGTTCCTTGGCTTGAGCTTCTTTATTATCTGGGGAATAGTAATTTATATTTTGTACAGGGAGTTTATAGCAGATGCTTCAGAAGTTCCGGCCTCGTGGTTCTCTGTTTTAAATTCTTTGTTTATAATCCTTTTTGCTCCTTTGTTTTCAAAAATATGGGAGAGCAGATTTAATCCCACCGGTCCGGTGAAATTTGGAATCGGACTAATCCTATTAGGTGTGGGCTTTGGTGCTCTTGCATACGGGGCTTCGGGAATTCCCCAGGGAGCGGAAGTGGCTTCTGTAAGTATGATCTGGTTGATCCTTGCCTATTTCTTTCATACCATCGGAGAATTATGTGTTTCTCCGGTAGGTCTCTCGTATGTAAGTAAATTATCACCACCAAAGCTGGTAGGGCTAATGTTTGGGATCTGGTTTATGGCTAATTTTATAGCAGGTATTCTTGGTGGATATACAGGAGGATATATCGATGCTATTTCTGAGAAATATTCATTATCTATATTCTTCTTAATTTTTACTTCCATACCCATTTTTATGGGATTAATAATGATTGCGATCAACAAATTCCTGGTAAAGAAGATGCACGGAATTAGATAAAAAGAATAACATTCTATTACAGAAGCATTCCTCAATTTTTAGAAATGCTTCTTGCTTAGTTGAAGAAAATGAAAATATGAAGCTTAAGATCTTTACTTTTCTGATAATTGCCACTTTAGGCACAGCGTCGCAGGCGCAGGAAATTGAGTGGATGACGATGAATGAGGCACTGGCGGCCCAAAAGGAGAATCCGAAAAGCATTTTTATGGATGCTTATACCAGTTGGTGCGGTCCCTGCAAAATGCTGGATAAAAACACTTTTACCAATAAAGATGTAGTTAATTACGTAAACGAAAATTTCTACGCCGTTAAATTTAATGCTGAAGGCCCTGAAGAAATAGCATATAAGGACAAAATTTTTAAAAATTCGAAATATGACGCAAGTCGCAAAGGAAGAAACAGTACCCATGAGTTTGCAAGTGCAATGCGTATTTCGGGATATCCAACTATGGTATTTTTTAATGAGAAAGGCGAAATGATAGCTCCTGTTGTTGGTTATAGAACACCGGAACAGTTGGAGATATTTCTAAAGTTGTTTGCAGGTGAAGAATATAAAAAATTCACCAGCCAGGAAGATTTTACCGAGTACAGAGAGAATTTTGTTGGTGAATTTACCAACTCAAAATAGTGTTTATTTTCGTTTTGCTGAACTTATAAAAGCTCCCTTTTCACCGGTATAGTGAAAAGGGATTTCTTTGTTTTCAGCGGTTTTTTTCCACCGCTCTACATAGGATCTGTAATTACTGCCATCTGCAATTATCTGCTTTAGATTTGTTTCTTGAACAAGTCTGTCGAGGTTTATTTTTGGAGAATTCGTCAGCAGTAAAATATCGGGTTTAAAACCCGGAATTTTATACGCGGCAGCACTATCCACAACCAGTAACTTTTCTTCGGAAAAGTTGTAGATATTCCTGATTTTCTCTGCATTTATAGTATTTGCTTTTGTGGCAACTTCGTAGTTTTTCAGAAATAATTCATTTGCCGGATTTACATCTTCAGAAGTAAAAAGCGTGAGGTTTTCATTGCTTCTGAAGCCAAGCACTGTTCCGCGGCTTTTATGGAAAACCACAGCTTCAGATTGGCGATAATGGTAATTTTCGAAGATGAGCCCGCTTTGCAGGAAAATAACAGCTATTAAAAAGAAGCTAAGGTTTCTGAAGTTTAGTTTGTAAATCAGCATAATTCCCGCGACAATCATGAGATATGCGAGTACGGTAATGAATGCTGAAAAGGAAATATCAGTGAGCACAAAAGCTTCCTGCGCGGCAACGAGATCTACAAACCTGTTCATGATCGCGATACAACTTCCGTAGAAATTGGCAAGGAAATCCGGCAATACATTGAGAAGCGCGAGGAAAATGATTAATATCCCAAGGCCAAGAATAAGCCCGATAAACGGAAGCAGCACGAGGTTGGTTACAAAAAACAGCCCGGGAAACTGATGAAAATAATACAGGCTAAGCGGCAAAACACCAATTTGTGCCGCGATGCTAACGCTAAGGATCTTCCAGAAATAATCCGGGATTTTATACCTGGGCGTGTAAATATTGTAGATTTTTGGCTGAATAGTCACAATTGCAAAAACCGCGAGGTAACTCAGCTGGAAACCCACCTGGAAAATGTAATAAGGGTTAATTAAGAGCAGCACGAGCAGGGACATAAACAGCGTATTTACAGCGCTGGTTTTTCTTTTAAGTTGCATGCCAATTGCCAGAAAGGAGAACATGGTGACCGCGCGAATTACCGATGGCGATAAACCGGCTATAAAGGCAAATGCCCATAACAGGAGCACGATAATTGCCATTTTCAGATACTTGCCTTTTGGCAGAAATTCCACCGGCCGCAAAAGCCAGTTTAGAATGAGAAGAATGATCCCCACATGCAGGCCCGAAACTGCTAAAATATGCACTGCGCCTGCCGCAGCATAGTTTTCGTAAGTTTCTGTGGAGATTTCCCTTCTGTTGCCCAGGATTAGCGCCTGGATAATTGCCATTTCTTCGGATTGGAAAGAATAACTGCCAAGTTTCGATATACTTTTGTTCCGCCACTTTTCGGCGAGGGCTTTAAATTGCCAGTTTTCGTCCTTCAGTAGTTTTATTTGCGGTTTGGAAAGGTTTATTTGCCGAAGAACGCCCAGATTTCTCATATAATTCCGGTAATTGAACTGGTGCGGATTCAGAGGCTGGTTAATATCTTCCAAAGCAGCTGGGATCAGCAGTTCATCGCCAATTTTCAGGTTAAAATCAGCGGAATCTTTGGAAATGTTGATCAGAATTTTACCAATGAGCTTTTTACTGGTGACTTTTTCTTCTTCGGAAGTGATTTGATAAACTTCAGAGGCTTCTGCGAGGTATTTTTCAGTATAAAATCCGTCTTTAAGCCTTTCTGTAATGCGGACTTTAATGATGTTGCCAAAATTGGCATTTTCAGCATTCTGAATATAATGACTTGGCTGATTCTTAGGCTCTTGCAGGTGAACTGTGGCCAACCCGATGCAGAAAAATACCAGGTAGGCTGTTATTCCGAAGAAAATATCCTGAAAAATACCTTTTGTAGCCCTGATAAAAGCGAAAATGAATAACAAAAGAGCAGTGCATAAAATGACAATTATCGATCCACTGGAAAATTCAGCATAGAAACCGATGAAGATACCGAGTAGAAAAACCAGGCAAAGCTTTATTAGCGCAACATTCAGAAATCTCAAGACACAGGAGAATTAACTTCTGAAGATAAATAAAAATTAGATTACCCGGCGCGCCATAACAAAATTATTGTGCCAATAACTTTCTGAAAGAGAAGAAATTATTACGCCGCGCGAGCTTGTGGAGTGGATAAAGAGAATGTGATCTGGCAGTACATCTACCACGAGGCCCACGTGGTTAATTACTTTTTTGTTTTTATTGGTTTCGAAAAAAAGCAGGTCGCCAATGGTCACTTCTTTAAGGAATAATCTTTTGCCTTCTAAAGACATTGCCCGCGAGGTTCTTGGCAGCGGAATATCTTCTTCTAAATAGGCTGTATATATGAGGCCCGAGCAATCCATGCCTTTTTTTGTAGTGCCGCCGTATTTATAGCGGGTTCCTTCAAATTTTTTGGCGGTGGAAATGATATTGTAAACCCTTTTGTCTGCAGGTTCGATATTCGGGTTCGAATCAAATTTTTCTTCTGAAGAGACCATTTGTTTTGATTTGCTATCAGAAACTCTGGCTCTTGATGAGCCGCAGGAGGTAAGAAGAATTACAAAAAACAGAAGCAAAGCTAATTTTAAAGCATTTTCTTTATTATTTCCGAAGAAAACCTGATTTACGGCTGAAGTTCTGTACATAGCGTTAAATTTTAGCGGCTTTATAAATAAGTTGGGCAGTGGTTTTGCTTGCACCTGCGCCTCCTAATTTTTTTTCTAAAAGATAATAATCTTCAACTATTTTTTCACGTTTTTTTCCTTCAAGGATGTTATCAAGTTCCTGCTTTAGATTCTTTTTGTTAAAGTCATTTTGAATAAGCTCTTTAACCACTTCTCTGTCCATAATAAGATTGACTAAGGAAATAAACTTTAACTGGATAATTCGTTTTGCGATGTGGTAGGAAATAAAGCTTCCTTTGTAGCAAACTACTTCGGGAACTTTAAAAAGTGCGGTTTCCAGCGTTGCCGTACCAGAAGTTACCACTGCCGCGTGTGCCAGATCGAGAATGTCGTAAGTGCGGTTCATTACCAGTTTTACATTGCTTTTTTTGATAAACTGCTGGTAAAATTCCCTGTCCTGGCTAGGTGCACCGGCGATTACGAATTGGTAATCTTTATAACTTTCAGAAATGCTTAGCATTACTTCCAGCATCTTGGAAATTTCTTGTTTTCGGCTACCCGGTAAAAGGGCAATTATCGGCCTGCGATCTAAATCATGTTCTTTCCTAAAGGCTTCGGCGTTTGCATTCTCTCTGCTGGAAATGGCATCGATTAATGGATGCCCCACAAAGTGCACTGGAAAATTATGCTTTTGCTCATAAAACTCCTTTTCAAAAGGGAGAATTACATACATATGGTCGATATCCCTTTTAATATCGGCAATACGGTTTTCTTTCCAGGCCCAGATTTGAGGAGAAACATAAAAATGGGTGGGAATGCCCTGCTGTTTTGCCCACTTTGCAATGCGAAGGTTAAAACCCGGATAATCTACAAAAATAAGCACATCTGGTTTAAATATTGAGATATCTCTCTTGCAAAAGGAAATATTCTTCAGGATAGTTCTTAGGTTAAAAAGCACTTCAACAAAACCCATAAAGGCCAAATCCCGGTAATGTTTTACCAGTGTACCGCCCTGCTGCTGCATAAGATCCCCACCCCAAAACCGGAATTCGGCATTTTCGTCAATATTCTTTAGAGACTTGATGAGATTAGAGGCGTGGAGGTCACCTGAAGCTTCTCCTGCAATAATATAGTACTTCAATATTTTGTAGTTTTTAAATTTCTTTAGCTTACAACTTTATATACTGCAATGGCTACAGCAATACAAATTGTGGCCAACAGGACACCGCGCGCGTGATATTGCTGATTTTTCTTCAGAAAAACGAAGAATGGGAGAAAATTAAGGATTGCTCCCAAAGCTATTAATTTTCCCAGATATCCGTTAGTCACCGCATCGGCCAGGGTGTCGTCGATATTCATTTCAGAAAAAACAGAGATATAGAGGAACACGCCCGAAATATTGGCAGCCACACCTACTAAAAATCCTATAAAAAGATCCTGTTTATTCATTAAGATCGCGGCTGTTTAGTTCTTTTATAAAATGGTGTGCGGTAAGATCGAACTGCACGGGCACCACAGAGACATATCCGTTTGCCAGCGCCCATTCATCGGTATCCTGTCCCTCATCTTTATTTACAAATTTCCCCGAGAGCCAGTAATAATCCCGTCCCTGCGGATTTGTTCTCTTGTCGAATTCTTCTTCCCAGTGCGCATTGGCCTGCCTACAGACTTTAATTCCCTTTATTTTTGAAGCACTCAACTTTGGCAAATTCACATTTAGAACTACTCCTTTTGGGAGTCCATTCTTCAGGACGTCCTGTGTGATTTTTTTTACGTACTTTTTGGAAGGCTCAAAATCTGCGGTAAGGGAGTAATCCAGCAGGGAAAATCCAATTGCGGGAATTCCTTCCACACCGGCTTCTACTGCAGCGCTCATTGTTCCGGAATAAATCACGTTAATTGACGAATTTGAGCCATGGTTAATTCCGCTCACACAAAGATCTGGCTTGCGGTGCAGGATCTCCTGTGTGGCAATTTTCACACAATCTGCCGGGGTCCCCGAGCAACTGTATTCTTTGTGCTTGTAATTCTTCTTTATTGTTACGGGTTCGCAAAATAAAGTGTCGCTTATGGTAATGGCATGTCCCATTCCGCTTTGCGGGCTATCGGGGGCAACTACAACCACATCTCCCAGTTCTTTCATCACTTCGACCAAGGCTCGTATTCCCGGGGCGGTTATACCATCATCATTGGTTACTAATATTAAAGGCTTTTCTTTGGGCATAAATGTTTTCTGCTTCTTTTTTAGGTTAGCTAAAGTAGTAATTTCCAAATGAAAGCTTATCTTAGTAGTTTAACAAATTCTTTGTCACTACCATGTTGTTGGCATAGTTTTTAATGTATTATGGAAGACGATAATGAAGAAATTTATGCTGTTTATGAAAAGAAATTTTAAAGTCCTTATAATGCTGATGGTTATGGCTGCCTCAGCATGCAGTTTTACAACTAAAAAGTTCGATGATCCCAGTAAAGACAAGCTTCTGATAGATCTTATTACTTATGTTTTGAACCAGGGACACTACGATGCCAGAGAGATAGATGATGAATTTTCACGGGAAGTGTATATGGATTTCCTGGAGGCAATGGACCCTTCAAAGCGTTTTCTTTATGCCAGTGATGTAGAAAAGTTCAGCGAATACCAGGATCTTATAGACGATGAAATAAAGAATAAGGAAATTGAGTTCTTTAATATTTCCTATAGCACTTTAAATGATCGTATGGAAGAAGCACGTGGCCTGTACAAAGATATCCTGGCACAGCCTTTTGATTTTACCGAGCAGGAAACGATAAATACAGATTATGATGAACTGGATTATGTTTCTTCTAAAGAGGAAATGAGAGAGCGGTGGAGAAAGCAGTTAAAGTTTTCTACGCTAATCACCTTCAGGGATAAGAAAGAGCAGGAAGAGCAAAAGAAAGAGAATGATCCCGATTATGAAATAAAGTCAGACACCGAGCTTGAAAAGGAAGCGCGGGAAGTGACTTTGGAAACCCTGGATGAGTATTACGATTTTACTGATGATCTTGAGAGAGAGGATTACTTTTCGGTTTACATAAATGCCGTTGTAGAAGAATTTGATCCACATACATCCTATTTTGCACCGCAGGATAAAGATCGGTTTGATATCTCCATGTCTGGTAAACTTGAAGGAATAGGAGCCAGGCTTCAGAAGAAAAGTGACAATATTACAATTACCGAAGTAATTTCCGGTGGTCCTGCCTGGAGAAGTGAAGAGCTGGAAGAAGGAGATGTGATCTTAAAAGTAAAACAGGAAGACGAAGATGCTCCAGTAAGTATTGTGGGGATGCGCCTTAACGATGCGGTAGATCTTATTAAAGGGCCTAAAGGGACTGAAGTTACCCTTACAGTAAGGAAAAAGCTGATGGGCAGTATTGAAGATATTACCCTTACCCGGGATGTTGTGGAAATAGAGGAAACTTATGCCAAGACCTCTATGGTGGAAAAGGACGGAAAGAAATTTGGAGTAATCAACCTTCCGAAGTTCTATTTTAATATGGAGGATTATGAGGAACGCAATGCGGCTTCAGATATCAAAAAGGACATTATTCGTCTTAAAGAACAAAATGTAGAAGGGCTTGTGCTGGATTTGCGTAACAATGGAGGTGGTTCCTTAAAAACGGTCGTTGATATTGCCGGATTATTTATTGAAGAAGGACCAATAGTTCAGGTAAAATCAAACGGAGAAAGAAAAGAAGTGCTTGAGGATGAAGATCCCGAATTGCTCTGGGATGGTCCGCTTGTTATTTTAGTAAATGAACTTTCGGCTTCAGCTTCAGAAATTCTGGCTGCCGCGATGCAGGACTATAAAAGAGCAATTATTATTGGAAGTAAGCAAACTTATGGAAAGGGAACTGTGCAGAATGTAATTGACCTTAACCGTTGGTTGCGAAACAACGACTACGGGGACCTTGGCGCGTTAAAACTTACTACTCAGAAGTTTTACAGGGTAAATGGTGGTTCCACTCAACTTGAAGGTGTGAAAAGTGATGTTGTGGTGCCAGATAGGTACAGTTTTGTGGATATAGGAGAAAAAGATCAGGAAAACCCATTGCCATGGGATAAGATAGATCCTGCAAAATATGAAGAATGGAATGGTTATGTAGATCTAAATGAAACTATTGCACAAAGTAAGCAGCGAATGAGTGAAAATACCCAGTTAAAGCTTATTGAAGAAAACGCAAAATGGATTAAGGAGCAGAGTGAGGATAATAACTATTCCCTGAATTTTGAAGATTATTCGGCAAGTATCGAGCAGAGAACAGAGCAGGCCAAAAAATATGATTCTGTAAGGGATTATGAAACAGACCTTACCTATATGTCCCTTCCCTACGAAGAGGATGCTTTTACAACAGATACCGCTCTTAAAGAAAAAAGGGAAAGATGGCACAAGAGTTTGAGTAGTGATGTTTATATGGAAGAGGCTGTAAACGTTCTCTCCAGTATGAAAATGAATAACATTGAAAATTCCAAATACGCGAATATAAAAGATTAGTTGAAGTAAATCTAAACATTTGCGACAACGCCCTGAAAATTCAGGGCGTTGTTATTTTTGAAGTGATTTTTATGAAAAGAAAAATACTCTATCCGGTTATAATCCTGTTGGTTGCAGCGTTACTTTTGGTGGCCGAGCAGTGTTCCTCCTAGTGCAATGAAGGGATTGGAATTACAGCTTATTTTCAGATGATTCTACGGCCTTTAATATTCGGCCATCAGCAAGTTTCCATTCTGTTAAGCCATTGGCACTCCTTCCCATAACTATAGCTGCAGCGGCAGAGGGGCTGGAAAAGAGGTAGTCCTGAACAAAGGTGAGGTTGTTGTTTATATTCTGAATGATTCCGTCATCTACTAAATTCTGGCGAAAGCTGAGCCAGTTCTTT